>JBIKWH010000139.1:0-5661 GCA_044356435.1 Vicinamibacterales bacterium | reverse complement strand
ATCGCCGTCATTGCCCCGGAGCTGCGCGCCAGTGCGCCGGACGCACCCTCGCGGGCGTTCGTGGACAAGTACTGCGCCGGTTGCCACAGCGAGCGCCAGAAGAGCGGCAACCTCGTGCTGGAGAAGCGCGACATGGCGCAGCTCGCGTCAGACGCCGGCGCCTGGGAGAAGGTGATCCGCAAGCTCAAGGCGAAGGCGATGCCGCCGGCGTCGGTGACCCGCCGTCCGAGCGAGGAGGAAGTCAGCGGATTCATTGCGTCCGTGCAGCAGTCGCTCGACTACGCCGCCGCGAAGAATCCGAACCCGGGACGGAGCGGCATCCACCGCCTGAACCGCGTGGAGTACGCCAACGCGGTCCGCGACCTGCTGGCGCTCGAGATCGACGGCAGGCAGATGCTTCCTCCGGACGACTCCAGCTTCGGATTCGACAACATTGCGGACGCATTGAACATGTCGCCGGGGCTCATGGAGCGCTACCTCAGCGCCGCGCAGAAGATCAGCCGGCTGGTCGTGGCCGACCCGGCCATGAAGCCGGTCGCCTCGGTCTACAAGATGTCCTACTTCGAGATGCAGGCCGACCGCATGGGCGAAAACCTGCCGTTCGGTTCTCGCGGCGGTCTTGCCGTCGACCACTACTTCCCGGTGGACGGTGAGTACACGGTGCAGGTGAAGCTGCAGCGCCACTCGGCCAATCTGGGCGGCGCGATCCGCGGGCTGGAGGAAGTGAACCGGATTGACGTGCTGGTCGACGGTGAGCGGGTGCGGTCCTTTGACATCGGCGGCGGCGAGTCGGAGCAGGATGGCGCCACGCGTGGCCCGTACACCGAGACCGAGACCGAGCGCTTTGCCGATGCGCCGATGAACAACATCCGCATCCCGGTGAAGGCCGGCACGCACAACGTCGCCGTGACGTTCCAGCGCAAGCTGTGGCTCATCGACGGCGTGGGCGTCTCGCGCCTCCCTGTCGCCAGCTACGGATACGCGTCGGGTCGCATCTCGAGCGTGGAGTACGGCAAGGTCGAGATGGCCGTGGACCAGATGGAGATCCGAGGGCCGTTCAACGCCGTGGCGACCGAGCGCACGCCCAGCCGCGACAAGGTCTTCGTCTGCCGCCCGACGCCCGCAACCGAGAACGCCTGCGCGACGCAGATTCTGGTGGGGCTGGCGCGTCGCGCGTTCCGGCGGCCGACCGTCGCCGCGGACATCCGGCCGATGCTCGCGCTCTACAAGGAAGGCCGGCAGACCGGCACGTTCGAGACGGGCATTCAGTGGGGCCTCGAGCGTCTCCTCGTCGACCCGCGATTCCTCTTCCGCACGGAGCAGGATCCGGTCGGTTCCAAGCCCGGCGCGCCCTACAGGCTCAGTGACCTCGAACTCGCCTCGCGGCTGTCGTTCTTCCTCTGGAGCACGGTTCCCGACGACGAGCTTCTCGATGTCGCCGCGAAGGGTCGGCTCACGAACCCGGCCGTCTTCGAGAGCCAGGTCAACCGGATGCTGAAGGACAAGAAAGCCGACGCGCTTATCAGCGGCTTCTTCGGCCAGTGGCTCACGCTGCGCAACCTTCAGAACGCGAAGCCGGATACGACCGCCTTCCCGGAGTTCGACGAGGCGCTGCGGCGCGGCTTCAAGCAGGAGACCGAACTGTTCCTGGCGAGCCAGGTCCGCGAGGACCGTGCCGTGCCGGAACTCCTGACCGCCAACTACACCTTCGTCAACGACCGGGTGGCGCAGCACTACGGGATTCCGAATATCTATGGCACGCACTTCCGCCGCGTGCCGTATCCGGATGACCGCCGCGCCGGCCTGTTGGGTCACGGCAGCATCCTGCTCGCGACCTCCTACAACGACCGCACGTCACCCGTGCAGCGCGGCAAGTGGCTGTTGATGAACATCCTCGGCACGCCCCCGCCGGATCCACCGGCCAACGTGCCGCCGTTCCCGGACAACAAGGCCGGCGAGGCGCCGAAGTCGGTGCGCGCCCGCCTCGAACAGCACCGCGCCAACCCCGTGTGCGCGTCGTGTCACTCGATGATGGACCCGCTTGGGTTCGCCCTCGAGAACTTCAACGGCGTCGGCGGGTGGCGCGCGGTGGACGGGACCACGCAGATCGATCCGTCCGGCACGATGGCGGGCGGCTCGGCGAAGTTCAGCGGGCCGGCCGAGTTCCGCGGGGTTCTGGCGGGTCGCCAGGAGCAGTTCGTGGGGACCGTCACCGACAAACTGCTGACCTACGCCCTTGGCCGCGGCGTCGAGCCGTCCGACCAGCCCGTGGTTCGACAGATCATGCGTGAGGCCGAGAAGTCGAATTACCGGTGGTCGGCGCTAGTGCTTGCCATCACCCGGAGTATGCCGTTCCAGATGAGGAGGTCGCTGTGATCGTCACGAAGAAACAACTGTCGCGCCGCACCGTGCTTCGGAGTGCAGGCGCCACCCTCGCGCTGCCCCTCCTCGACGCCATGGTTCCGGCCTTCGCCGGGCCCGTGAACGCCGCGACCGTGCGCCCGCGTCGGTTTGTGGCGATCTACTGCGGCAACGGCATGGCGATGCCGCAGTGGAACCCTGTTTCAGAGGCTGCCCTGAAGTTGTCGCCGACCCTCGCGCCGCTCCAGAACGTGCGCGACCAGACGATCGTGCTGACCGGCCTCCACAGCAATCAGGTGGATCTCTCGCAGGACGGCGGCATCCACCCGCGCTGCCAGACGGCCTGGCTCACCGGTACGCTGGCGAAGAAGGCCGACTACAACCTCCGCGCAGGGACGTCGGCCGACCAGATCGCGGCGCAGACGCTGGGCAAGGACACGCAGCTCACCTCGCTCGAACTCGCCATCGAGTCGGCGGAGGGTCTCTCGGGCAATTGCGCGTTCGGCTACGGCTGCGCCTACAACAACACCATCTCGTGGAAGACGCCCGAGATTCCGCTCCCGATGGAAGACAACCCGCGGGCGGTGTTCGAGCGCCTCTTCGGTTCGAGTGACACCACGGACCGCCGGGTGCGTCTGGCGCAGACCCGCAAGAACCGCAGCGTCCTCGACTCGCTGACGGGCACGGTGTCGTCGATGCAGGCGAAGCTGTCCGCCGACGACCGCCGCCGGATGGACCAGTACCTCGATTCGGTGCGCGACACCGAGCGCCGGCTTCAGCGGTCGGAGCAGCAGGTCAGCGAGGAGTTGCCGTCGGTCGACCAGCCTGCGGGGATCCCGGGCACGTTCGAGGAGCACGCGAAGCTGCAGTTCGACCTGATGGCGCTCGCACTGCAGACGGACATCACCCGTGTCGGCACGTTCATGCTCGCCCGCGAGCTGAGCAACCTCTCGTATCCGGAGATCGGCGTGGCGGATTCACATCACCCGCTGTCGCACCACGGCAACGACCCGGCGAAGATCGCGCGGCTCGGCAAGCTGAACCTCTTCCACATCCAGATGTTCACGCACTTCGTCGAGAAGCTGAAAGCGACCCAGGAGGGCGACGGCACGCTGCTCGACAACACGATCAGCCTCTACGGCGCAGGCATCGGCAACTCGAACCAGCACGACCCGCACAACCTGCCGACCGTGGTCGTCGGCGGCAAGGCTCTGGGCCTGCGCGGCGGGCAGCACCTCATGCACCCCGAGGGGCAGACGCCGATCGCCAACCTCTACGTCTCGCTGCTCGACCGGCTGGGTGTACCCGTCGACTCCTTCGGCGACAGCAACGGGCGACTCAAGGGTGTCGCCATCGCGTAGCGCACGGCGCTCGCACGCGCACGCGCTCTGCTCCAGCAGCCCTGTTAACCCTTAGGGGGGATGTTCTGGGGTAGAGCGCTTTCCTATACTCAAAACGAGGCCCCGATGAAGAGCGCACTGAAGCAGGAATCGGTCGCCACTCGTTTCGACACATCAGTCGCGAAGTAGGGACTATCGTGCCGTTCACCATCGAGAGAGTGGGACGCGCTCTTGTGCCGCCGGCCGTCGTGCTGGCGCTCGCGGTCGTCTACGCGTGGCACGCGCCCGTCGCCGGTGCGCCGAACGACTCCGGAAAGGTGCCCGTCTTCGAGTTCGACCCGACCTGGCCAAAGCCGCTTCCAAAGAACTGGGCCATGGGGAGCGTGATCGGCCTCGACGTCGACCACACCGACCACATCTGGGTGGTGCAGCGGCCGAGTTCCCTGGGGGGCGACGAAAAGGGCGGCGCCACCACGCCGCCGCAGAGCGAGTGCTGCGCCCCGGCCCCGCCGATCATCGAGTACGACTTCGCGGGCAACTACGTGCAGGGATGGGGCGGACCCGGCGACGGCTACGAGTGGCCGCGGACGAGTCTCGAAGCCGTCTCGTGCTGCGAGCACGGCGTGCATGTCGACGACGACGGCAACGTGTGGACCGGCACCAACGCGCGGGACGGCGGCCAGGTACTCAAGTTCACGCGGTCCGGCAAGTTCCTGCTGCAGATCGGCCACGCCCGCCGAAGCAAGGGCAGCAACGATACCGAGAGCCTCGGGGCTCCGGCCGGGCTGGAGATTGACCGCGCGGCCAATGAGCTCTACGTGGCCGACGGTTATGTGAACCGGCGCGTCATCGTGTTCGACGCCACGACCGGTGCCTACAAGCGGCACTGGGGCGCCTATGGCAGCAAGCCGGACGACACGCCGTTCCGCTATCAGCCCGGCGCGCCTCTCCCGAAGCAGTTCGGCACCCCGGTGCACTGCGCCAAGATCAGCCGCGACGGGCTGGTCTACGTCTGCGACCGCGGCAACAACCGCATCCAGGTGTTCAGGAAGGACGGCACCTTCGTCTCCGAGGCCCAGGTGTCACCCGAGTCCCGCGGGTCCGGGTCGGTGCATGACATCGGGTTCTCGACCGACAAGGACCAGCAGTTCGTTTACGTCTCGGACGCCAACAACAAAAAGGTGTGGATCCTGCGCCGCACGGACCTCGTGGTTGTGGGGTCGTTCGGCCGGGGCGGGCACTTCGCGGGTCAGTTGACGATGCCGCACTCGATGGCCGTCGACTCCAAGGGGAATGTGTATGTCGGTGAGACGCTGGAAGGTAAGCGCGTTCAGCGCTTCCGCTACAAGGGTCTCGAAGCCAGGGCGGGACGGTAGGATGTCGCGATTCAGCCTCGTGTTGTTCGGCGTGTGTGCGGTCGGCCTGACCGTGCTCTCTGCCCAGACCGTTCCCTCTGCCGCGAAGCCCGCGGTCGCCCCGCGCGCGTCAGGCGCCGCCGCCGCGCCCGTCGCGGACACCCAGGCGGTCAAGGCGGTCGTTGACACGTACTGCGTGAGCTGCCACAGCACCCGCGCCAAGATCGGCGGGCTGGTGCTCGACACGCTCGACGCGACGCATCCGGAGACGGCCGCCGCCACCTGGGAGAAAGTCATCAAGAGGCTTCGTGCTGAGACGATGCCGCCTGTCGGGCGGCCGCGTCCCAGTGCGGAGGTCTATCGTTCGGCCGCAGTCGGGCTCGAACGGGCGCTTGACCGCGTGGCCGAGCTGCGCCCGAATCCGGGACGGCCGGAAGCCTTCCATCGTCTGAACCGCACCGAGTACCAGAACGCGATTCGCGACCTGCTGGGTCTCGACATCGATGTCGCCGGCCTGATCCCGGCTGACAACACGTACGAGCACGGCTTCGACAACAACGCCGACTCGCTCTCGCTCTCGCCGGATCTGCTGGCCCGCTACGCGA
>JBIKWH010000138.1:0-5667 GCA_044356435.1 Vicinamibacterales bacterium | reverse complement strand
GCCGCCCATCGAGGCGCTGGAGAACCATGTGATCGTGGCCGGCTTCGGGCGGACCGGACGGGCCATCGTCGGCGTGCTGCAGGCCGCCGGGCTGCCGCACATCGTCGTGGAGTTGCACCACGCCACCGCCACGCACGCCCGTGAAGAAGGCGTGCCGGTCGTGTGGGGCGATATCGCGAGCGTCGAGATTCTCCGGGCGGCCGGAGCGGCAACGGCCCGCATGCTCGTGATGGCGGCGCCCGAGTGGCACGCGCTGCGGCTCGGCATCGCGCGAGCCCGTGAGGTAAATCCGCGGCTGCTCATCGTCTGCCGCGCCACGACGGCCACGCACGTGGAGGATCTGCAGGCCCTTGGCGTCGACGGCGTCGTGCAGCCGGAGTTCGAGGGCGGCATCGAGCTCGTCCGGCGGGCCCTCACGCTCTGCGAGCGGACCGAGGACGACATCGACGGCCTGACCCGCAAGATGCGGCAGAGCCTCTACGGCGTCTAGCGACGCGGGTCCGGTCCCCGCGCGCTACTCCGCGTAGGTCCCGCGGATGATCGGTTCGACCTCGTTCGGGATCGTCGCGGCCCAGGTCGGATAGCGCGCCTGGAACTCGGCGGCGACGGTCTTCACCACCGCATCCAGCGGCTGGCCCTCGGCCTTGAGCGCGGACACGCGCGTCTTCAACGCCTCCAGCATCTTCCGTTGTTCCGCGAACACCGAGCTGTCGCCCCAGGGGCCGTGACACGGCACGATCACCTTCCCGCCCAGCGCCTCGACGCGGCCCATCGCCTTCAGGAACTCGACGCGCTTCGCGTCGCCGTACAGACTCGGAAAGCGTTGACGCGGGGCGAGATCGCCGGCGAACACGACGCCCTCGCCCTCCACGACCGCCACCGTGTCGCCCTTCGAGTGCGCCGGCCCCATCCAGGCGAGCCGCACCTTCACGCCGCCGAGATCCAGCACGTGCTCCTGATCGAAGACGATGCCCGGCTTCCGCAGCTTCGCGCCCTGCAGCATCTCAGCGATGGCCGGAGACAGCTTGCCCACACCGGTAAAGGCGCGCTCACCGGCGGCGTCGATCTCGTCCTGCTGCGCCCGTGCCACCACGAACGTCATGTCCTCGGGGAACGCGCCCATGCCGGAGGTGTGCTCGGCGTGGGCATGCGTGGTCACGAGGTAGATCTTTCTGTTCCTGCTGACCTTCGCGACCTCGGCCAGAACCGTCCGGGCATTGGCGTTGCCCATGCCGGTGTCGATGACGAGCGTCGCGTTCGCGCCCACCACGATGCCGACGTTCGGCACGAGCCTGACGCCGCCGTCGGGGATGACGTAGGCGTGCGCGCTGAGCTGCACGGTCTTCGCCTGCACGATGGGCGGCGGATACAGCTCCGGCGCCTGCGCGCCAACGGGCGCGGACAGCGCGCACAGGCTCGCGCACGCGAGCACGGACATCAGGGCCTTCGTCATGGCCGACAGGATACACGCGGCCCCTGTGGAGCTCCGCGCGCCGCGACGAATCGAGACGATCGACAGAGCGGATTAAAATGGCGACCACGTGCAGACACACATCGCATTCACGGATGGCGCAGCCAAAGGCAATCCCGGCCCCGGAGGGTGGGGCGCCATCGTCGTCACGCTCGACGGACACGTGACCGAGCTCGGTGGCGGTGCCCCGCACACCACGAACAACAGGATGGAGCTTGGCGGCGCGATCGCCGCGCTGGCACAGCTCGAGGGCACGCCGGGCACCCTGACGATCTACACGGACTCCACCTACGTCATTCAGGGCATCACGAAGTGGCTCTTCGGCTGGCGCACGCGCGGCTGGAAGACGGCCACCGGGCAGGACGTCCTCAACCGCGACCTCTGGGAGCAGCTCTCCGCGCTCGTCCAGGCCCGCGGCACGAGGGGCGTCCGGTGGCACTGGGTGCGGGGCCATGTGGGCACACCCGGCAACGAGCGCGCCGACACCATCTCCGTGGCGTTCGCGCTGCAGCGTCCGGCCGGACTCTACAGTGGGCCGCTGAGCGGCTACGACGTCGACGTGCTGGCTGTGCCGGAGGGCGACGGCAAACCGGCTGAGCGGGCACCCGGCGCGACGAAGAGCAAGACCGCCGCCTACTCGTATCTGAGCGTCGTCGACGGCGTCCCGATGCGGCACGCCACGTGGTCCGAGTGTGAGCGGCGCGTGAAGGGCCGCTCCAGCGCACGGTTCAAGAAGAGTGCGAGCGCCGCGGACGAGGTGGCCATCCTGCGCGACTGGGGCGTCGACCCATCGGCGTTGTAGCGCCGAGCGACGCCGCACCGGGCCTCGCTGCCGTGGCGCACTAGTCGGGCAGGGCCCGGATGCGGATGTTCTTCCACCGCATCGGCACGCCCTCCATCTGCAGGATGACGTAACCAGGCTCGGTGAACGTGTGGCTGCCCTTCGAGACCACGGCCCCGTTGATGTAGGTCGTGACCTGGCCGTTCACGTTCACCACGCGCAGGGAGTTCCACTGGCCGATGGGACGCTGGACGCGTCGGCGCGTCTCCACGTCGAGCAGGCTGCCCCTGCCAAGCACGCCCATCATGTTGAGGTTGTGCCCCTGGACCTCGATGCGCTGACCCGTCGGTGGAAACACGAAGTGCTCGCGCACGGGAAACAGCACGCCGCTGTTGCCGTCGAAGAAGGTGTCGTCAGGGTCGGCGTCCGGCGGCCGCTCGAAGAGCTGGTCGAAGCGGAAGTCGAAGTTCCGGTACTGCTTGTCCGGATACCAGTAGCCCTCGGGCTGCCCTGAGAAGATCAGCTCCCGTTTCACGGCGTCGACCGTGACCGTGGTTCCGGGGTTCGTCGTGCCGCAGCCGAGCGGGGCCGGCTTGCACATGAAGCCGAGCACAACACCGATGCCCTTCAGGTCCTTGCCATTGAACGGGATGTCGAAACCCTGCTCGTTCAGCGGCATCTGCTTCATCGCCGCGATGTCGTGCCTGAGCGGCACATCCCCGGCCGGGAACCCGTTCGCCTTCAGGATGAACGCGATGATCTCCAGCTTGGCCGCGGGGCTCACGGCCGCGGGGTGACCCGCCGGCATCGTGTCCCGGATGCGCCGGAACAGGTGGTACATCGTCGGGTACTTCCGCACGAACGCGCCGCCCAGCGGCACGAACGTGTGCTCGACGCGATAGAAGCCCGCCTCGGGCGGCATCATCTCGCGCGTCAGCAGCGGCTGCGCGATGTGACACACGCCGCAGTTGCGGAGGAACTGCGCACGGCCTCGCGTGGCCTGCGCCTCCGTGTAGTACTTCGACACCGGGTCTCCGGCCGGCGGCGTGTCGTTCTCCCCCATGCCGTTGTAGGTACTCGGCACGAGGCCCTGGGCGTGCCCGCTCGTTCCGGGCAGAACGGCCACGACCGCCGCGGTCACAAAGCCGGCCGCGATCGCGATTCGTTGCAGCGTTGACAGCATCACGGTCTCCCCTGAAACAGCCCGCTTACGGCTTCGGCAGGACGACGATGGCGTTCAGGGCCGCCGGCGTCGCGACGAGCTCCTTCGCGCCAGCCGGGCTCTCGCCGCGCTTGAGCATGTAGGCCAGCACGTCGACGTTCTGCTGCGGGCTCAGGTGTCCGCTGAGGTTGAGCGGCATCTGCGTCTGGATGATGTCGAAGACCAGCTTCAGCGGACGCCGGGTCCACTTCGCCGTGAAGGCCGGACCGGCCAGGGCCGGCGCGAGGATCGTCCCCGACAGATTCAGGCCGTGGCACATCGAGCAGTTCTCGACATAGAACGGCTCGCCGCGCGCGGCCTGTGCATCGGTATAGACGCCGTCCCACTGGGAGACGCGCGGCAGCGGTGCCGCTCCCGGTTCCGCCGTTCGTGGGATACCTGTCTGCGCGGTGGCCGGCGCAGCCAGGACGACACACCCAATCACGCAAAGACAGATCAGTCTGTTGAACATGACGTCAGGCCGCCTAGCCTAGCGCAATCCTCTACATGGAGAGGTCACGAATCGGGCTAGACGTGCGGATCGGACACGAAGGCCAGCGCTCGTTCGAGGTAGAGCGCCGACAGCTTCTCCTGCACGGTGTTCTGCTTCAAGCGTGCGTTGAGATGCGTGAAGTCCACGCGGTCCATGAGCTGGTCCTGATTGAAGCAGGTGAAGACGAACCGCTCCTCGCCCGTGACCGGGTCGACGTGGCGCTGGAGGCACTGCGCGCAGACCTCTTTCATCATGCACTGCATCGGCGAGTTGACACTGGCAACGGCCACGTGCTCCCGCTTCAGGTGCGGCGCGAGCACGCCGGACCGAGCCGCCTTGACGGCGGCCATCATCCGGTCTGAACCGATGGCGATGATGCGGTCGACGGTCGACAGCGGCACGCGTTGCTCGCCGAGCGCTCCGGTCGCGTAGGCCACCATGGACTGCACGATGTTGCCCCTGAAGTGCGCATCCTGCGGGCGCCCGGGCGGGATCTCCACGCCGACATCCGTGCTCCAGATCACCTGATCGGTCGCACCTTCGATCTCCTCGCGCTTGAAGAGATCCTCGCCCTTCTTGTACCCGGCGAAGTAGATGACGCGGTTGCCGGTGCTCGTGAGCGCCTTCGCAATGGAGAACAGCACGGCGTTGCCGAGGCCTCCGCCCGCGAGCAGGACCGACTCACCCGACGGGATCTCGGTCGGCGCGCCGGTCGGGCCCATCACGACCACGGGTTCGCCGGGCTGGAGATACGCGACCAGCCGGCTCGAGACGCCCATTTCGAGCGTGATGAGCGAGAGCAGCCCCCGCTCCCGATCCACCCAGGCGCCGGTCAGGGCGATGCCTTCCATGAGCAGCGGCGTGGTGCGCCCAGCCCAGTCGGCCTGCCGCGCCAGGACCTCGAAGTTCTGCAGACGATAGAACTGCCCTGGCTCGAAGCGCCGCGCCGCCGCGGGCGCGTGCACGACCACCTCGACAATGGTCTCGGTGAGTCGCCGCACCTCGTGGACGCGTCCGAGCAGGTCGGCGTCGAGCTTCGCGGTGAGGCTCGCCCACGCGGCGTTCCGCGCGGTCCGCCCGGATGCGTCCGGCGATTCACTCAGCGCGGAGAGTTCGTCAGCGAAGAGAGCCACCACGCTCCGGTAGCCGTCCTTCGCCGAAGCCATGGCCTTCACGACGTTGCCGGCGTACGCCGGATGGTTGTCGCCGTAGTAGGAGACAAGCCGGCCGTCGGTGTTGTGCGACGTGAAGAAGCCGCGGTCGTCCGCGAGGAGGCTCCATCCACCGTCTCCACGGACAGCCCTGTGTCCCTGGAAGAACTTCTTCTTCCCATCGAGCGCAAAGGTGCCAGGCTGCTCCTTCTCGTAGGTCACATTGGGGCTGGTCCCGGCCGCCACGAGCACCGCGCGCGCGGGGAGCGTGATCTGGCCGGCTTCGCGCTCGAACACGACGGCCTTCACGTGCCCGAACTCATCTGGCACAGCCTCGACAGGGTTGAGGTTCTCGGCGAAGGCGATCCCTTCTTCGAGCGCCTTGATGATCTCCTCGTGGTTCAGCCGGTAGGCCGGCGAGTCCACCATCCGCTTGCGGTACGCGAGCGTGACACCGCCCCAGGCGCGGACCAACGGGGCGAAGTCCGGCGCCTCGCCCGTGCCGGCGGCTCTCGCCCGTTCGGCGCGCACGGCCCGGCCGTGCACGAGGAACTCGTCGAGCTGGCCCTG
>JBIKWH010000137.1:0-5679 GCA_044356435.1 Vicinamibacterales bacterium | reverse complement strand
CGCGAGCAGGAACCCTTCCAGCTCGTGGCTGTTCTTCGTGAGGCGCAGGCCGTCCCACACCATCCAGGCGAGATAGGCGGCGACGATGACCCAGTCGAGCGGATGCATGGTTAGCTGAAGTACTGCTGGAAGGCGAAGAGCGCGGCGAGCACCGCGACCCAGATCAGAACCACCCGCCCGTACGGTGGACGGGATTCGTCAGCGGTGACCATCACGCGGGCAGTATATGGCGGGCGCTAGCGGCGCGCCGGAGACGGAGCAGATGCCGACACCGACGGCGGAGTGAGCCACGCCTTGAGCCGGGCCTTCTGCGCGTCGCTGGCCTTCGGTTCGACCTCGACCTTCCACGTGGCCGACGGGGCCGTGCCCAGCGTGACAGGGAGCCGCTCCAGACGTCCACGCCGCGCCACCAGCACCGTCACCTGATTCCCGGGCGCGTACTGTTCCAGCCGCGCACTGAGCTGGTCGGCCGTGACGCGGACGTCGTCGATCGCGATCACTTCGTCGTCCACATTCAGTCCGCCCGCATAGGCCGGCGTCCCCCGCTGCACCTGGCTGACGACGAGCCGCCCGCCATCCGTGCGGGTCGTGACGCCCAGATACGCCTTCGGCGGGTCCTTCTTCTCGCCGTCCTTCGGCGCATCCTCCGGCTTGAAGCGCAGCCCGAACAGCGTGAGCGCGCGGTCGTAGTCCAGTTCCGCAACGCCCGTCACGCCCTGCTCCCAGAAGTCCTTCAGGCTCGTGCCTGCCACGGCTTCGACCGTCGCCTGGAACTCCGCCTGGCTGTAGCCGCGCGGGCCGGCGTAGCGGGCATAGGCTTCGCGCATCACATCGTCGAGCGACTTCGCGCCGCGTGAGGCGTCGCGCACGCGCGCATCCAGCAGCCACGCGAGCACATAGCCCTTCACGTAGTAGCTGATCGCGACGTTCGGCGAGTTCTCGTCGGGGCGGTAGTAGCGGATCCACGCGTCATACGACGATGCATCGACGGCCTGCACCTGGCGTCCGGGTGTCGTCTGGAGCGTCTTGATCGAATCGGACAGCGCGTCCAGATACTCCTTCTGGTCGGTGAGCCCGGCGCGGTGGACGCTCAGATCGCCGTAGTAGTCGGTGATGCCCTCGGCCACCCACAGGCTCCGCGTGGTGTTTTCCTTCTCGTAGTCGAACGGACCCAGCTCCACCGGCCGCAGCCGCTTCACGTTCCAGACGTGGAAGTGCTCGTGGCTGGCGAGCTGCAGCCAGGCCGTGTAGGCCTTGCCCGTGCGGGTGGTCCAGCGCGAGGCCATCAGCACGGACGAGTTCAGGTGCTCCAGGCCGCCGCCGGCTTCGGTCAGCACGTTGAAGAAGATGTAGCGCTGGTAGGGCAGCCCCCCCCAGAGACGCCGGTGCTCGCGGACTACCGCTTCCAGGTCCTTCGCGGCGCGGGCGCCGTCGAAGAGCGAGGGATCGCCGACGCTGACGAGCGCCACCGGCGTGCCCTCCACGCTGAACGTCTCGGTCGCCGGGTTGCCGAGCACGATCGGGCTGTCCACCAGCGTGTCGTAGTCCGGCGCCCGGTACCGGTGCGGTGCACCCGGCAGCGCGGGAAGGGTCGTCACCGACTCCTTCCACCCGGCCGCAGGCGTCAGCTCCACCTCGTGGGGCCGGGCGTGGGACCCCGCAAGGGTCAGAAATGTCGGCGCCCCGTTGATGAGGGCGAAGCCGGCGTCGATCCAGTTCGTGCGCACGGACATCTCGCGTCCGTACACGCGGTAGGTCACGGTGACGCGCGCGGCCCCGCGGGTCTGGATCCGCCACCGGTTCTTGGCGGACTTCTCGACGCCGAGCGCCGGGCCGGTTCCGACCCTGGCCGTGAGGTCCTCGACGTGCCGGGCGTACTCGCGGACGAGGTAGGACCCCGGCGTCCAGACGGCCATCATCAGTTCGACGGTGGGTTGCCCGTCGGTCGGCACGTCGGCTTCGACCTCGACGTAGTGAGTCTGGGGGGCCGGGAAGCGAAGGCGATAGCTGATCGGCTCGGGCGACTGTGCGCCGGCCAGTGAGGTCAGGGTCATGGTCATCAGGGCGGTCAGCGACACGGTGCGGAAGCGCGCCATGGGACGATAATAGCCGCGGGTTCCGTGTCGAAGCTGCTTCGCCGCTACGTCTTTTCGCTCGACCACAAGGTCATCGGCATCCAGTACGCCCTGACCTCCCTGGTCTTCCTGCTGTTCGGCTTCCTGCTGATGCTGCTGATGCGCTGGCAGCTCGCCTATCCCGGCCAGCCCATCCCGTTCGTCGGAGCGTGGCTCGGCGTGGCGAACGCCCCGGGCGGGATCATGCTCCCGGAGTTCTACAACCAGCTTGGCGCGATGCACGGCACCGTGATGGTGTTCCTGGGCGTCGTGCCGCTGGCCGTCGGCGGCTTCGGCAACTACGTCATGCCGCTCCAGATCGGGGCCTCCGACATGGCGTTCCCGCGCCTGAACATGGCCAGTTACTGGCTGTATTTCTGCGGTGGCGTCATCATGCTCGCCAGCTTCGTGCTGCCGGGCGGCGCGGCCAACTCCGGGTGGACGGCCTATCCCCCGCTCTCGGTGTTCGCCACGGTCGGCCAGACGGCCTGGCTCGGCGGCATGCTCTTCCTGATCCTGTCGTCCCTCCTGGGATCGGTGAACTTCATCACGACGATCGTGCAGCTTCGGGCGCCCGGACTCACCTGGATGCGCCTGCCGTTCTTTGTCTGGGGCCAGTTCGTCACCTCGTTCCTGCTGCTGCTCGCCTTCCCGGCGCTGCAGGCCGCGGCGCTGCTCCAGGCGATGGACCGGTTGCTCGGCACCAGCTTCTTCATGCCGAGCGGCCTCGTCTACGGCGGCCAGGCCGTGGCCGGCGCGGGCGGCGGCAGTCCGCTGCTCTGGCAGCACCTGTTCTGGTTTCTTGCCCACCCCGAGGTGTACGTCCTGATCCTGCCGGCGATGGGCATCGTCGTCGAGGTCATCACGGCCAACACGCGCAAACCCATCTGGGGCTACCGGCTCATGGTCGGCGCCGCGGCGTTTCTCGGCTTCATGTCGTTCCTGGTGTGGGCCCACCACATGTTCCTGACGGGCATGGGCACGACGATCAGCGCCTTCTTCCAGACGACGACGATGATCATCTCGATTCCGTCGGTCATCATCCTGAGCGCGCTCTTCCTCTCGCTCCACGGCGGATCGATCCGTTTCACGACGCCCATGCTCTTCGCGCTCGCGTTCCTGCCGATGTTCGGAATCGGCGGACTCACCGGGCTGCCCCTCGGGCTGGCGTCCTCCGACATCGCGCTGCACGATACCTACTACGTCATCGGCCACTTCCACTACGTGGTCGCGCCGGGCACGATCTTCGCGCTCTTCGCGGGCGTGTATTACTGGTACCCGAAGGTCACCGGGCGGCTGATGAACGAGACCCTCGGCCGGCTGCACTTCATCGGCTCGTTCATCTTCATCAACGGCGTGTTCATGCCGATGTTCATCCAGGGCCTGGCCGGCGTGAACCGCCGGCTCTACGACGGCGGCGCGCAGTACGCGCACGCGAAGGACGTGCTGCACTGGAACACGTTCATGTCGTGGTCGGCCTGGGGCCTGGGCCTGGTCCAGATCTTCTTCATCGTGAATCTCTTTCTGAGCCTCCGGAAGGGCAAGGCCGCGGGAAGCAATCCCTGGCAGGCGACCACGCTCGACTGGGCCGCGACCTCCTCGCCCCCGCTCGCGCACGGCAACTTCGAGACGCCGCCGGTGGTCCACCGTGGCCCCTACGACTACAGCGTCCCCGGAACAGCGCAGGACTTCCTCCCGCAGCACGAGGGGACAGTGGACGGAGAAGTGCGGTGAGCGAGCTGGAGATTCCGTACACCGCCGAGGAGCGGCCGGACACCGGGCTGACGAACCCGCGCCTGGCGATGTGGCTCTTCCTCGCGTCCGAGGCGATGCTCTTCGGGTCGCTGTTCTCGTCCTACGTGCTGCTGCGCACGGGCGCCGAGTTCTGGCCCCGCCAGTCGGACTACATGAACGTGCCGCTCGCGACAGTCAACACCATCGTGCTGATCGCGTCGTCGGTCGCGATCGTGATGGCGTGGGCGTCGCTGAAGCTGGGCCGCTTCCAGGCGTTCCGCGGCTACATGGGCCTCACGGTACTGGCGGGCGTCGCCTTCCTCGCGCTCAAAGGCGTGGAGTACGCCCAGAAGTTCGAGCACGGCTACTTTCCGGCCACGAACAACTTCCTCGGGATCTATTTCGCGCTCACGGGCCTGCACATCGTCCATGTGGCCGGTGGCGTGCTCGTGAACCTCTACCTGTGGGGACCGGGCGCGCGGATGTGGGCAGCCGCCCCGGCGCGCTTCACCGGCCGCGTCGAAGTCGCCGCGCTCTACTGGCACTTCGTCGATCTCGTCTGGATCTTCCTGTTCCCCGTGCTGTATCTGCTCTAGGCCATGACGTCCGCTACCCTCACGCCCGACGACATCCGCGCGGCCACCCGGCGCTATCTGGCCGGCTTCCTGGTGCTGGTCGCCCTGACGGCGCTGGCCGTCGGTGTGGTCGGACGGATCGAGGATGGGGGCACCCGTGCGGTCCTGGCCCTCGGTATCGCGGTGGTCGAAGCCGTGCTCGCGCTCACGCTCTTCATGCGGATCACCGCTGAACGCTGGGTCATCTACGGCTCGCTGGCGCTGACGGCCATCTGCCTCGCGGCCGCGCTCGCCATTCCGATCTGGAGCGAAGGGGATCACATCACGGGCACGCACCATCGGATGTGGGATGCCGGCGTGGCGACTCCCGGCGCGGGAGGCACGCGCTGATGCCGCTGCGCTTCGTACACGTCACCTTCATCGTCGCGGCCGCCGTGATGGCGGCCGGCGTCGGTCGTGGTCCGTCAACGCGTGGCTGCAGGGGGATGGTGCCTTCTGGGCCGGGCTCGCCACCGTGGCGCTCATCGGCTCGGGGAGCCTGATCGTGTACGGCGGGCGCTTCCTCCGAAAGATGCGGCGCCTCGGGATCGTTGCGCTGGCACTGGCCGTCACGCTGGGCCTCCCGGATGCCGCCCTGGCCTGCCCTGCGTGCGTCGGCACAACCGATTCACCGCTGCAGACCGGCATGAACCTCGGCATCCTGACGCTGGTGGGCGTCATCACCGTCATCCTCACGTGCTTCGGCGCGTTCTTCGTACACCTCGCGCGTCGTGCGGGGAAGGCGACGGTGGCTTCGCCCGTCGGGCCGGCCGTGCCGTCAACGCTGACGCCGCAACGGGGAGACGCGTAGGTGCTGGAACTGCTCGGCCTCCCGACGGCCGCCTCGACGCACGCCGCCGAGATCGACCGGATCCTCGTGCTCACGCACTGGCTGATGGCTGTCCTCGCCCTCGGCTGGGGCGGCTATTTCATCTACACACTGATCCGCTTCCGCCGGAAGGCGCAGCCGGTGGCCATTCACGCAGGGATCACGGCCGGCTGGTCGAAGTACGTCGAAGCCGCGGTCGTCCTCACGGAGGTCGTCCTCCTCGTCTTCTTTTCGATTCCCGCGTACAGCGCGCGCGTGACGTACTTCCCGGATGCCGCCGGCTCCACCGAAGTGCGCGTGGTGGCCGAGCAGTTCGCGTGGAACGTGCACTATCCCGGAGCGGACCGGCGTTTCGGCCGCACGGACATCCGGCTCGTGTCATCCGAGA
>JBIKWH010000136.1:0-5690 GCA_044356435.1 Vicinamibacterales bacterium | reverse complement strand
GCCTGAGGTGCAGCGCGGCGGCGCGGGTCGGCAGGACGACGAGCGTGTCGCGGGCGGCGAGGGGATCGGCGCCGGTGAGCAGCCCGCCCTGCCAGAGTTGGCCTAGAACGGCGGGCAGGTCGCCGCTGCCGCGCACCCGCACCAGCCGCGTGGTGCGGGGCGTGATCACTGCGTCGGGAGTCCGTCGACGAACGCGTGGTGCTCGCGCTGGGCGTTGCGGATGAGGAGGAGCGCGCCGGCCGCGGCGGAGGACGCTTCGGTGGCGAGCGTGAGGTTGCCGCCCATCACGGCCGCCTGCCGGGACCGCAACGCCTGCTCGGCCAGATGCCACGCGCCGACCAGCATGCCGTGCGACCCGGCAATGCCGTCCGGCGGCGGTTGCTGCTCCAGCAGCTTGCCACCACCGGCCAGCGTATTCAGCCAGCGGGAGAGCTCCGAGGGCGCGGGCCCTTCCTGCCGCCGGATCTGTTCGAGCACCGGCTGCATCTTCTCGATCTGCTCGAGCATCGGCCCCACGGCGCGCTCGTACCGCGCGTAGAGGCCGCGGTTCATCTGCCGGCGGTCCTGCCGCAGCCGGAGCGTAGAAGCTTCAGCCGCCTTCTCCTGAACGGCAGCGAGGAGTGTCCCGACAACCTCCGGGCGCGCCTGCCCCATCTTGCGATCTTCCTCGAGGATGCGCGAGGCGACGGCCTGCACCTCGCCCGCCCGTCCGCGTGCGGCGGCGGCATTGGCCTGCTTCAGCAACTTCGCGGACCACTTCGTGTAGCGCGTATCGAGGCGCTGTTCCTGGACCACCTGCTCCCGGATCGCCACCTTCATCGACGCGGACTCGCGCAAAGGAAGGACCTTCGTGTCGCCGAGGTACTGCAGGGCGGCCTGCAGCAGCACCATGCGATCGGCCGATCGCGGCGACACGCGCGCGCCGGCCAGGATGCCGTTCAGCACGTCGAGCGGCTGGAGCGGCCCGGGCGAAGGTCCGACCGGTTCGATCTCCGCCGTCCGCGCCGTGAGCGCCACATCGAACGCACCCACGCCGAGCTTCGCCCGGAGCGCGCCAATGGATTCATCGAGCAGCCAGACGATCTCTTCAATCTCCCGCGCCCGGTAGCCGTAGTGATCCTGGGGCCAGCGCAGCAGCGCCAGTCGGGCCTGGCTCGCGATCTGCAGCGCGACGGCGGGTTCGGTCGTCACCGCGATCCGGTTCAGCGTGCGGGCCACTTCGTCGGTAAGCTGCCGAAAGTCGGCCTCTCCACGCGTCGAGACGTAGTGGTGATAGCGCGCGTTCGTGGCGTAGCCTTCGGTGCGCAGCCAGTCGATCGACGCCGCGGGCAGCGAGACCACCTGCACGTGGGGTTCGGTGATCGGCCCGCCGACTGGCATCGCAAACACCACCAGGTCCGGCGTGCGCGTGAATTCACCGAAGCTGACCAGCGTGCCGCCTTCGTTCAGAAACAAACGCAGCAGCAGGGGGTCCTGAATCGTGGCCGCGTGGGCCACGGGCACACGTGCCGCGACCAGAATTGCAAGCGCCAGCACACATCTGACAAAGCCCCGCAGCAAGGATCCGCTCAACCCGGCGATTGTACAACCCGGCTCCGGACAGCCCAGGTCACCGAACTGTGGAAATCCTGTGCAACGGACGTGGAAAACATGTGGAGCCCCGCGCGGTTGGAGTTTTTTTTCCGCGGGATCTGGCGCGATCGGGCGGTGATCGTGCCTGTGCACGGAGGATCGCGTGGCGCTTCGCTTGATCGAAACGTCGCGCTCAATAGAATCGACTCTCCTTCAGGTGGAGACACGCGGCGGGCAATGAGCGGATCGGCACAGCAATTCGAGGAAGTGATCGGCGGTCGTACCGTCCGGATCGAGGTCTCCCCGGTGACGGGCACTCCACTCCGGTGGCGCGCCCAGCTCCAGCGGACGGCCGGCGGTCCGAGCGCGATGATGCCCTTCTACGGGCAGACTCCGGATGAGGCCGTGCAGAGCCTCAGCCGCTGGTTGGCGCTGGTGTACGCCACGGCGATCACCACAAGCTGACCCGAAACGGCCGACAGGGCCGTGCTACTATCGTTTTCTCTCCTTACACGTGGGCCTGTAGCGCAGCTGGGAGCGCGCCTGAATGGCATTCAGGAGGTCACCGGTTCGATCCCGGTCAGGTCCACCACTCCTTTCACTCCCAGCATCGGCCGGTCTCACGTCGTTGACCGCCGGCGCGGTTGCGGCGGTTCCAGCAAGCACGGAGCCGTCGAACGCTATCCCCTCTGAAAAGCACGGCTGTTGGAACCGCTGGCGCTGGTCGAGTGAGGCCCGCGTTCTTCTCGACGCGTTCGCGCCGGACGACGGTGAGCCGCTCGACGATGGGGACGAAGTGGTATACCCCTCTCACCGTGCCCGATCGTGACCACTATCAAAGGAGGCGCTCGTGGAAATCCTGATCGCACAATGGTTCGAGCAGTTCGAAGCTGGCAAAGTCACACGCCGGCAGATCATCCAAGGGCTGGCGGCGCTGGCGACGTCCGCCGCGGTGCCACGGCCGGCATCGGCGGCGGCGTTCGAGGTCACCGCGATCGATCACATTCAGATCAATGCGACCAACGCGAAGAAGTCGGCCGACTGGTACAGAGAAGCCTTTGGTCTGCACCATGTCCGCGCCGGCGCGATGACGGAGGATAGCGAGGACATCGCCCATGTCGGCACGAAGGACAGCCTGCTGATCTCTTTCCGCAAGCTCGCCCCGGCCGGGCAGATCGATCACATCGGCTTCCGCACCAACATCGGTGGGGCCGCCCTGTCGGCTGACCTCAAGGCCCGTGGCTTCACGCCGGTGACCAGCCGGCCGGATCAGGCGCCCGGCAATTACTACCTCGACCCCGATGGAGTCAGGATTCAGATCGGGCCCAAGACAACAATCAAAGTGGACTGAATGCCGGCGCGCGGCGAGTATGCCGGCACTCGTTACTGCAGTCGCGGTGCCGGGAGGAGCAGCACCGTCAGACCGCCCAGCGTCTCGTGCATGTCGTTGTACGAGTAGGAGGCGCCTGCGTTGCCGAGAATCCGGCGGCCGCCCTTCGTCGTCAGGTACGCGTCGGCCGCATTGACGTCGTCGACGAAGAAGTTGACGTAGTGGCCGCCCTGCCGCCGCTCCAGCAAATCTCGCCAGGGACTCCTGCCGCCAACCGGCTGAATCAGGTTCACCCACATGTTGTTGAGCGGGATGTAGATCTCCCGGTTGGATGCCAGCGGGTCGCCGGTGAAGTCCTCGGGGAACTGCAGCTTCCGGCCGGCTGTTTCGACCGGGGGCTTCACTGGCACATCGAACAGACTCATCCAGGCCGCGCGGAACCTGTCGCCGTCCGCCACCATCAGGCCGATCCGCGCGAGGGATTTCAACCCCTTCGGGTTGGGTGGCCCCACGGTCTGCGGCGCCGGCGACGCACCGGCGGGCGCCTTCGTCAACTCGATCACGATGCCCAGCGTGGACATCAGATCGACGAGCGCGTAGTCGCCGCCCTCCACGCCGATCGTCCGCGTTCCCCCCTTCGATTCGAGCAGGCGCGCGTAGTCGTCCACCGACGGAACGGCGAAGCTCAGATGGTGGAGGCCTTCTCCATGCCGCTCGATGTAGTCCCGCCACGGGCTCGCGCCGCCCATCGGCTGCGTAATCCGCAGCACGATGTTGTCGAACCGCATGTCGGCGACGCGCGTGTGCGCCTTGGCGTCACCCCGAAAGCCCTTCGCCAGCGGGATGGGTCGCGTGTCGCGGATCGGCGGCACCTGAAGGTTGAAGACGTCGGCGATCGCGCGCGCCGTCTTCTCGACATCGCGTGCGACCATTCCGATGTGCGAGACGGTCCGCTGGTCGAACACCGCCGGGGAGGCGGCGCGAGCAGAGCCAGTCAGGCCGAACACGACACCGGCTGCCAGAGCCAGCACTCCCCATCGCTGTCGCACGCATGCCTCCTGGTGGCGATCATAGGCAGCCGTCTGCCATCCAACGCCGGCTGCGCCTGACACAGTCAGGCCCCCAGAGAGTAACGGAAGAGCAGACCTCCGTGCTGTGAGCCAATGCCGATGGCGTGACCATCGACGACACCTGCCGCTAGACGGCCCGGCGACCGTGTGGGGACGGCCCACCATCCTCATCCCCTTGCAAACCGCATGCGCTGGAAGAACCTCGTGCGGCGGGCGGCTTCGCAGCGGGATTGGGCCTACAATCGGCCGCGCTGGGCCGGCAGATCTGCTCGTGAACAGGCCGACGCGCCGGAGACACAAGGCCTCGCGCCAAGGAGGGATGATGGGAAAAGGACTACCGCTACTCGTACTGGGCGCCGTGGTGTCACTGGTGCTGCCCGTTGTCGTTCGCCCGGCCTCCGCCCAGATTCCAGACGAGATGCGACGTTGTCCGGCCGCGCCTCTCGGCGACGCGCTCGCAGGCCCGAGGTGGAACGGCTGGGGCGTGGACGTCGTGAACTCGCGGTTTCAACCAGCGGCAGGCGCGCTGACCGCCGCCAGCGTACCGAAGCTCGAGGTGAAGTGGGCGCTCGGCTTCCCCGCCCCCGAGTTCGCTGCGGGACAGCCTTCCGTGGTGGGCGGCCGCCTCTACCTGGGGACGGGCCCGGGCGCCGTCTACTCCATTGATGCCGAGAGCGGGTGCGTCCATTGGAGGTTCCCGACCCACCATATCGTGCGGACGGCCGTCTCCATCGGCCGGCTCCCGGGAACGCCCGCGCGGTACGCGGCGTTTTTCGGCGACCTGCAGGCCAACGTCTACGCGGTCGACGCGCAAACCGGGACACACCTGTGGACGAAGCGTCTCGACATGCATCCCCAGGCGCGCATCACCGGTGCGCCAACCTTTTTCGACGGGCGGCTCTTTGTACCGGTCTCGTCACTCGAAGAGGCCGTCGCCGGCTCACCGAACTACGAGTGCTGCACGTTCCGCGGGCAGGTCTGGGCGCTGGACGCGGCGACCGGCCGGGAGATCTGGCAGGCCTACACCATTGAGTCGCCGGCGGTCCCAACGAGGAAGAACGCCAGGGGCGTCCAGCAGTGGGGACCGGCGGGAGCCGCCGTCTGGAACGCGCCGACCATCGACGCAAAACGCGGAGTGCTCTACATCGGCACCGGAGACGGCTACACCGCCCCGGCCGCCAGCACGACCGACGCGATCATGGCGCTCGATCTCAAGACGGGCAGGAAGGTGTGGGTCAACCAGTTGACCCCGAACGATGCGTGGATCGGCGGGTGCCAGAACGCCTCGAACCTCTCGCCCAATTGTCCCGAGGTCGTGGGCCCGGACTTCGACTTTGGCCAGTCTCCGATCCTGCGCGACCTTCCTGACGGCCGGTCGCTGCTCGTGGTCGGGCAGAAGTCTGGCATCGGGTGGGCGCTCGACCCCGACAAGAAGGGCGCCATCGTGTGGCAGGAGCGGGCCGGCAAGGGCAGCATCCGCGGGGGGATGCTGTTTGGCTCCGCCGCCGACGCCTCGCAGGTGTATTTCGCGGTCTCCGACGTGCCAAGCGGACCAGGAGAAGCGGGCGGACTGGCCGCGGTGACCATGGCCACGGGCAAGCGCGCGTGGTTCACGCGCCCGCCGCGGATCCCGTGTGAAAAAGCGGACGACCCCCGCTGCCTCCAGGCGCAGGCGGCGGCGATCTCGGCGATCCCCGGGGTGGTCTTTTCGGGGGCGA
>JBIKWH010000135.1:0-5733 GCA_044356435.1 Vicinamibacterales bacterium | reverse complement strand
AGCGCACGCAGGCTGTTGCCGTGCGCCGCGATGACCACGCGACGGCCGGCCAGGATCTCCGGGGCGATGGTCTCGTTCCAGTAGGGCACCACGCGTGCCACCGTTTCCTTCAGGGATTCGGTGAGCGGCAGTGAAGAGGCGGGCAGCCCGGCATACCGGCGGTCGCGCCCGGGGTGCCGCTCGTCATCCGCAGTCAGGGGCGGCGGCGGCGTGTCGTAGCTCCGACGCCAGATCTTCACCATCGCCTCGCCGTGCGCCGCGGCCGTCTCGGCCTTGTTCAGGCCCTGCAGCGCGCCGTAGTGCCGTTCGTTGAGCCGCCAGTCCTTGATCACGGGCAGCCACAGCGTGTCCATCTGTTCCTGGACGATCCAGAGGGTGCGGATGGCGCGTGTGAGGACCGACGTGAAGGCGACGTCGAACTCGAAGCCATCGGTCTTGAGGAGCGCGCCGGCGGCCGCCGCCTCCTTGCGGCCCTGGTCGGTCAGGTCGACGTCGGTCCAGCCGGTGAACCGGTTCTCGCGGTTCCACGCGCTTTCCCCGTGGCGGAGCAGGACGAGCTTGAACATGAACGCTAGCTCCTGTTGGCGAACTGGCGGATGGCCGTGCGGCCGGCGTACTGCGCCTTGGCGCCGAGCGCCTCCTCGATCCGCAGCAACTGGTTGTACTTGGCCGTGCGGTCGCTTCGGCTGGCCGAGCCGGTCTTGATCTGCCCGGCGCTCGTGCCCACGGCGAGGTCGGCGATGGTGCTGTCCTCGGACTCGCCGGACCGGTGGGAGATCACGTTCGCGTAGCCGGCCTTGCTGGCCATGGCGATGGCGTCGAGCGTCTCCGACACGGTGCCGATCTGGTTCAGCTTCACCAGCAAGGCGTTCGCGACGCCGTCCTTGATGCCGCGTCCGAGGATCTCCGGGTTGGTGACAAAAACATCGTCGCCCACGAGCTGCACGCGGTCGCCGAGCGCGGCCGTCAGGGCCTTCCAGCCCTCCCAGTCGCCTTCGGCCACGCCGTCTTCAATCGAGATGATCGGGTACTGCCGCACCCAGTCGTCGTACATCCGCACCATGTCGTCAGGCGTGCGCGTCGGCTCGCCGGACTTCTTGAAGACGTACTTGCCGTCGCTCCAGAGTTCGCTCGACGCGACGTCCAGCGCGATGAACACGTCGCCGCCGGGTGTGTAGCCGGCCTTCGTGACCGCCTCGAGGACGACATCCACGGCCTCGCGGTTGGATTTCAGGTTCGGCGCGAAGCCGCCTTCGTCGCCCACGCCGGTCGAGTGGCCCGCCTTCTTCAGGATGCCGCGCAGCGTGTGGAAGATCTCGGCGCCGGTTCTGAGCGCCTCGGCGAAGTTCGCCGCGCCGACCGGCATCACCATGAACTCCTGCAGGTCCACGCTGCTGTCCGCGTGCGCGCCGCCGTTGAGGATGTTCATCATCGGGACGGGGAGGAGATACGCCCCGGCCGCGTCGGTGCCGGCCAGGGTGCCGAGGTACTGATAGAGCGGCGCCCGCGTAGCGGCGGCACCGGCCCGGGCCATCGCCATCGACACGCCGAGCAGCGCGTTGGCGCCGAGCCGTCCCTTGGTGGGCGTGCCGTCGAGCTGGATCAGGCGCTCGTCGAGCGACCGCTGCGTGAAGCTCTGGCCTCGCAGCGCCGAGGCGATCTCGCCGTTCACATGGCCGACGGCCTTCCGCACGCCCTTCCCGAGGTAACGGCCCTTGTCGCCGTCCCGCAGTTCGAGCGCTTCCCGCTCGCCTGTTGAGGCGCCGGAGGGCACCGCCGCGCGGCCGAACCCGCCGCCGGCTAGTTCAACGTCAACTTCGACCGTGGGATTTCCCCGCGAATCCAGGATCTCGCGGGCGTGTACGCCGGCAATCTGCAGCATGGGACCTCGTCAGTCTGGAGAACCGTCCGATGGTAGCAACGGCAGGCCTGTCCCGGCCAGCAAAAGGCCACGAAAACAGAGCAAAATTGTCGATGCGGGCGTTTGACTTGGCTTCGATGACGCGCCTATGATCGGCCGTTCAGCCGTCTCCGAAGGCGGCGTCCGATTGACTGCGGAACACCGCGATTCTGGAGAGTCTGCACCATGAAGTTTCGTCGCCTCGTCGCATCGCTGACCGCCGTGTTGCTGGTCGCCGGCGCGTCCTCGATTGCACAGGCCCAGGAGAAGAAGAAGGAGCGCAAGCTCACCAAGCAGGAGCAGCAGGACGCCCAGACGCTCCTCAAGCTCGTGGATGCGGGTACGCCGGCCTCCGACCTTCCCGTCGTCTGGGAGCAGCATCATTTCGTGAAGGCCGCCGACGGCAAGACGTTCGTGCCCTTCAGCGTCAAGGCCGACACGAAGTCGGAAGTGTCGCTCTACGTCCGCGCGGTGGCCAAGAACGCGGCTCCGCCGGCGAAAGGCATGAAGGTCGAGTACCCCTGGGACGACATCCAGTTCCTGGCGCCCGGGCCGGATGGCCGCTTCTCCCGCGCGCTGTCGGTGGCGCCGGGCGAGTACGACGTCTTCGTTGCGATCAAGGAGAAGAGCACGGGCAAGGAGAAGAAGGGTGAGGTCAACAAGACCACGCTCCTGAAGCGCGATCTCTCCGTGCCGGACTTCACGCAGCCGGATCTCAAGATCAGCAGCGTCATCCTGGCGGAGAACGTCGAGGCGGCGCAGCCGCTCGACATGGACGGCCAGCGCGCCAACCCCTACACGTTCGCCGGCATGAAGGTCACGCCGTCGCTCGAGGCGAAATTCAAGAAGGCCGGCGAGCTGAACCTCGTATTCTGGATCTACGGTGCGTCGCCGACCTCCATGCAGAAGCCGGACATCCAGGTGGAATACTCGTTCAGCAAGAAGGACGGCGACGGATGGAAGTACTTCAACAAGACCGCGCCGCAGATGCTCAACGGCAGCACCTTTCCGGCGGAATTCAGCCTGGCGGTGGGTCACCTGGTGACCGGGTCGCTCTCGATCCCGCTTGCGAGCTTCGAGGCCACGGACTACAAGCTCGAGATCAAGATCACGGACAAGGTGTCGGGCAAGAGCATCACCGAGAACGTGCAGTTCAACGTCGGCGCATAGACGTCGCTCGCGCTCTCCGCGCGCGACGAGCGGAGCTGGCATGACCGGAACCCGATTCGCCTCGATCGTCACCCTGCTGTTCGTGACAGGCGGGTCGGGGTCTGCCTCGGCGGCGTCTTCCGCCGCTGCTCCCGCGCCGTCCTCCTCTACTCAGTCCTCTTCCACAGCGTCCCCTTCCACGGCGCCATCCACGGCCGCCAGCCTCCACGGCACCGTCGCCGATGAGCGGGGACAGGCCGTCGTGGGTGCCCTCGTGTCCGTGAGCGGTGAAGAGACCGCCGTCGCGATCACGGACGGCAGCGGCCGGTTCGTGTTCACCGGTCTGCCTCCAGGTCCCTATCTCGTCCGTGTGCACCAGCGTGGCTTCGCGCCGGCGCGGGCGGCGCTCGTGCAGGCGCTGCGCGGCCGCACCGACGTGCCGCCGATCCGCCTCATGAATCCCGGCTCCACGCGTCTCCTGACGGCCGGCGTCGGCGGAGGCGCTGCCGCCGATGGTGCTGGCTCCGACCCGGCGGCCGGGCCGGCAGAGACCGACCACGACCATGGCGCTCGGGCCTGGCGGCTGCGGCACGCACCGCGTGGCGCGCTGGATGACGTGACGGTGGCCGCGCAGCCGGCCGGTGCGTCCGGCTCGCACGATTCGCGCGAGTCGTGGATGCCGGTGCTGCCGTTCTCCGGCGAGTTCAACCTGCTGACGTCGGCCTCCCTCGACCGGCCGCAGGACCTCTTCATGAACCGGATGGCGCCGACCGGCCTGGCCTATCTGGCGCTCGAATCCCCGGCGCCCGGCGGCGAGTGGCGGATGCGCGGCACGCTCATGCAGGGCGATCTGTCCGCGTGGATGGCGTCGGGCGGCTACAGCCGCGCCGCGTCCGCGACGCATGCCTACGAAGCGGGTGGGTCGTTCGCGCGCCAGCGCTACGACGGCGGCAACGCCGCGGCGCTCGCGGCCATCGGCGACGGCGGCCGCGTTGCCGGATCGATCTACGGCTACGACCACTGGCGCCTCGGCCCGGCGGTGGTCACCTACGGCGGCCGCTACGACCGCTACGACTATCTGCAGGAGCGCGGCCTTCTGAGCCCGAGCGCGGCCCTCACGCTGAAGGCGGGCAAAGGGCTGCGCCTGCGCGGTTCCGCGTCGCAGGTCCGTCGCGCCCCCGGCGCCGAGGAATTCTCGGTCGACGAGGCGTTCGGGCTGAGCGTGACGCCGGTGCGCACGTTCTCCTCCCTGTCATCCGACGGCGCCTTCCGTCCCGAGGACATCCGCACGTTCGAGGCCGGCGCCGATCAGTCGGTCGCGGGGTTCTTCACGATCGGCGGGCGCGTGTTCACCCAGCGTGTGAGTGACCAGATGGTCGCGGTGTTCGGCGTCGATCGGCCCGGTGGCGCGCTGTCACGCACGGGCCACTACTTCGTGGGCGGCGCGGGCGACTACGCGGCCAACGGCGTGGGCGTCAGCCTGCGGCGCGAGCTCGGCGCGTATCTGACGGGCGCGGTGGAGTACACCAACACCGCCGTCACCTGGACGGCGCCCGGCACGGATCGCTCGGCGATCGGGTCGCTCGCCGCGATGGCGCTCAGAGCCGTCCGCGACCGCGTGAACGACTTCCGCACCTCGGTCAACGCCGAGATCCCACAGACGGCGACCCGGATCGTCGTGGTGTACCGGCTGATGCAGGCCTCCGCGGCCGACGATGCGGTGACGCCGCTGTCGGCCACGCGCTTCGACGTGCAGGTGCACCAGACGCTGCCGTTCCTCCGGTTCACCAACGCGCACTGGACGGCGCTGGTGGCCGTGCAGAACCAGGCGCGTGATTCCCAGTTCGATCAGTCCGTGTATGACGAGCTGCTGGCGGTGCAGGCGCCGACGCGCCTGATGGGAGGACTGACCGTCCGGTTCTGATTGATGTCGAGGGAGGAAGCAGGGGCGCACCGCGCCCTTTTTTCGTCCGTGTTTTGCGTGTTCGTTCTCTTGGATGATTTCTTCGTTTGCTTGGATGGGGAAGATGGTGACTGAGACTGTGGCGCGCGGGTTCGCGATCGGCCAGCAACAGCGGCCGTGGACGACGCTCGTCGTGTCGACGGTCACACTCCTTCTGATCGCGCTCGGCGTTGCCAACATCGTCGTGCGCGCCACCTTCCACGAAGTGGAAGACGGCGTGCTGTGGGCCGACCGGGCCGAGGGTGTCGTGGCGGCGGCGGTCGCCGACGACGGCGCGGGTGCCCGCGCCGGGCTGGCCGAGGGCGATCTGCTGCTGGCGATCGATGGTCAGCCGATTGCGAACGCGGTCGATGTCACCGACGTGCAGCACGCGGCCCGGGAAGGGCAGCGGGCGAAGTACTCGGTGCTCCGGCCGGGGTCGCGGTCGATCGTCGACCTCGTCTTTCAGCCGATGCCGCAGGGCTCGAACGCGATCTACTTCGCGCTCGCGGCGGTCGGGCTGTTCTCGCTCCTGGTTGGCGCGGCCGTGCGTCTGCGCCGTCCGAACGACCCGGCCACCCTCCACTTCTACTGGCTGACCGTCGCCTTCTTCGGCGTCTTCACGTTTTCCTTCAGCGGACGTCTCGACCGCCTGGACTGGGCGTTCTACTGGGCCGACCACGTCTCGCAGGTGCTGCTGCCACCCCTCTTCCTGCACTTCGCGATGGTGTTCCCCGCGCGG
>JBIKWH010000283.1:0-3677 GCA_044356435.1 Vicinamibacterales bacterium | reverse complement strand
GCCCGCGCCGAGGACGCGCTTGAGCGACTGTTCGGATTCCAGGTCGGGATCGGCGATGGACTTCCGGCGAAAGGCTTGCAGCATGCGATGGGAATCCTACAGATGGGGGAACCGGTACACAGTCTGACTGGTGGCCACCGCCACCTCATTCCGGGGACCGAAGGCCAGGCCAAGCACACCGTCGCCGGAGAGCACCGGAACCGGTTCGGCACCCGGGACAAGGCGAAACACACCGGCGCTGCCGGCCAGCGAGTCCGCCACGTGCAGCACGCCAGCGGCGTCAAAGGCCAAGCCCTGCGGGCGGCCAAGCCGCCACGGCAGACGCGAGACATTTCCCCTGGGGTCGATGGCGTAGAGGCCGTCGCACGACGCCAGCGTCGGCGCGGCAACGACGAGATCGCCGTCTGGGCCCACGGCGAGATGAAACGCCGCCACGCTGGCCGGCACCTGCGCGAAGGTCGTGGCGCGGCCGTGCTCGACACGCAGGATCGAGCCGGAACGGTCGCCGACGTAGAGCGCACCGTCCTGTCCCCAGGCGAGACCACACGGCACCCCGAGCTCAGAAGCGAAGACCTCCGTGGCGCCATCCGGCAGGACACGGAACACCTTGCCCTCGAAGCGGCTCGAGACGAAGAGCGTCCCGTCAGGACCACTGGTGACGGACGTCGGGTTCCGGATGCCCGTGGCGAACGGCTCGCGGGCCCCGTCAGGCGCGACGCGGAACAGCGAGACGCTGGCCTCCTGATCGCGCGTCCCGCTGGCTGTTGCGTAGAGACAGCCATCCGAGCCGACAAGCGGGCTGTCGACCTGGTGGACGCCGGTCACCCATTCCTCGCCGACCGACACCGTGCCCGCGAACGTGCCGTCCACCGTTACTGGCAGGAGCACGCCGAACACGTCGGGCGGAACGATGATGACAAGCCGCTGTGGACTGAGCGACGCCACGCGTGCCGGGGTCTGCCCGATGGTGACGACTGGCCAGACATCACCGACCGGGAAGCGTCCGTGGCAGACGATGCGTCCACCAGGCAGCGCCGAGGATGGCGCGAGGGAACCGGATGGCGACGCGGAAGCAGACAACGGCCGTCAGACCGCGTCGAGTTCAGCGTTCCAGTAAAGATAGTCGCGCCAGCTGTCGGGCGCGTTGTTCAGCCCGATGGTGATGCGGACCGCGGGCGCCGTGTCCGGCCGGCGCGGCGGCCTGATCAGACGCATACCAGCTTCGATGGGCGTGCGGCCGCCCTTCCGGCGATTGCAGCGCACGCAGCAGGTGACGATGTTCTCCCAGTCCTTTCGCCCGCCCTGCGCGACAGGCACGACGTGATCGAACGTCAGTTCAGGCGTCGGGAAGACGTCGTTGCAGTACTGGCAGGTGTGACGGTCGCGGGCGTAGATGTTCGCGCGAGAGAAGGGAACGTAGTCGATGCGCCGCTTGAGTTTGACAAACCGCAACAGGCGAATGACGGACGGCATCTTGAAGGTGACCGAGACAGCACGTATCTCACGGTCGTGGACCGCGATCACCTCGACCTTCCCCTGACACCAAAGCGTGATCGCTTTCTGCCAGTGGACGACCTTCAACGGTTCGTACGACGCGTTCAGTAGTAGCGTCTGTTCCATCGTCCAGCGCTATCATGCCTGCCGTACCGGGGGGTGTCAAGGAACTGCCGCCCCCTGCAAGCACCAGTCAACAATGAAGTTAACCCGCTGCAACGCGCTCGCGCTGGCCACCCTCGCCCTCCTCGTGACGAGCGCGTGCGCGACGTCGAACGCCGTGCCTGTGCCCCGGCCGTTTCCGGGCGCGCCGCTGCCAGCTTCCGCCAGGGGCACCGCCGCACGGTCCAGCGTCGTCGACCACGCGCTCGGCCTCATCGGCACGCCGTATCGAGACGGCGGCGAGACGCCGTCGGGATTCGACTGCAGCGGATTCACGCGTTACGTCTTCGGCCTCGCACAGGTGGCCCTGCCGCGCCTCGCGCAGGATCAGGCGCGGGTCGGGTCGGCGCTGACCGTGGGAGAGAGCCGCCCCGGCGATCTCATCTTCTTCACGACCGTCGCGCCGGGCGCATCGCACGTCGGCATCGTCCTCGAGGGCAGCCGGTTCGTGCACGCGCCGACCTCGTCCGGCGTCGTGCGGATCGAATCGTTCGCCGCGCCGTACTGGAAGACGCGATTCGTGAGCGTGCGGCGGGTCCCTTAGTCCGGCGGAGGCGCGTCGGCGGCGGTCTCGCCCGGAACCGCCTGCGGCACGACGGGGTCAGGCGCTGCGGCCGCCGCGGGTGCGGCTGGCGCTACCTCGACCTTGGCATCGCCGGGCGAGCTGGGTTCCGGCGGCGTGGCCCGCCCCATCCGAGACAGGATGATCGCCTGGCGCCGCTGCAGTCGTCGGTTCGGCTGATTTACGAGATAGCGGCGGGGATTGATGATGGCCCCGGCCATCAGAGCCGCCTGTGCCGGACTCAGACTGCTGGCTGACACTCCGAAGTAGCGGCGCGCCGCAGCATCGGCACCCCAGATGCCATCGCCCCACTCGATCAAATTCAGATACAGCTCGAGAATGCGGTCTTTCGGAAGCGCCGCTTCCAGCCGCCTCGCGATGATGAGTTCGCGTACTTTGCGGAGGGGGTCCCGCGACGGCGAGAGGTAGAGGTTCTTGGCGAGCTGCTGCGTGATCGTGCTGGCGCCCCGCATCGGCTTGCCCGAAACCAGTTCCTCCTCGACGGCTTCCTTGAGTTGCTCGAGGTCCACGCCCTCGTGCTGCCAGAAGGCGTCGTCCTCGGCCACCAGCACGGCGCGTTTCAGGTTCGGCGAGATCCGGCCGTAGGCAAGCCACCGGTGCTCCCGGCGCGGGGCCTTCCCTTTGGCCGCCGCTTCGCGCTCGCGCAGTTCCATGAAGGCCGTGGATGCGGGATTCGTCGAACGGAGCACACGCACGTCCGGCAGCGTGAGATACACGTACGCGACCAGGGCGAATCCTGCCGCCGCGACCACCACGAGAGCCCGAAGGAGACGCGTCATGCGCGGGCCGGGAGCCCGAGCTCCACGATCTGCTGCCGGATCTCCGAGGCGACCTCCGCAGACACCGGCGTCAGGGGCTCTCTCGGCAGGCCACCGGCGAGGCCCAGCGCATCCAGCGCGGCTTTGAAGCCCGCCACCCCGTGCAGCGTGCCAACCGACCGCGCCAGCGGGTTCAATTGCCGCTGGAGCGCGCGCGCGTCCGCAAGCCGTCCGTCGGTGACAAGCGCCATCAGACGCAGGCACGCCTCTGGTGCCAGCGCGGCCAGCGCCAGGACACCGCCCGTGCATCCCACTGCGAGCGCCGCGCAGAACGTGGTGGCGGAACCGGCGAGCACGGCAAATCCGGGCGGTGTCCGGTTCACGACCTCCGCAATGTGGCCGATGTCGCCGCCCGACTCCTTGATGCCGACAATGTTCGGATGCGCCGCCAGGGCTTCCACGCCGGCCGGCGCCAGCAGCACACCTGTGTACATCTGCACGTTATAGAGCAGCACAGGCACCGGCGAGGCATCAGCCACGGCGCTGTAGTGGCGAATGAGCGCGGCCGTCGTCATCTGGCCCTTGTAGAACCCAGGGGTCCGCACGATCACGGCATCAGCCCCGGCGCGCGCCGCGCGAACCGACGCGGCGACCGTCGCGCCCGTGCTCTCGCGGCCCGT
>JBIKWH010000134.1:0-5781 GCA_044356435.1 Vicinamibacterales bacterium | reverse complement strand
TCGTCTGGCCGGGCACACCGACCCAGGCCATCGCCGCCCCGGTCCCGAGCAGCACGGCCAGGGAGAGACCGATCACCAGGCCGCGGCGATCGCGCGACAGAAAGGCATCCGCCAGCAGCACGAGCAGGGCGCCCAGGGTGAGCACCAGCTCGGGCAGCAGGTATGCGAACTCTGCGGCCGAGTAGCCTGCGGGCATCACTTGGTGGTACCGCCTCCGCCGCCCGGGGTCGTGTCGTTGCAGGGCGCGGCGCCGAACGCGCCGAGACCGCTCGACGCGACCGCCGCTGACGCGGTGGCACTGGCGTCACCGGGCGTCGAGGACGTGCCGCCGGCACCGGCGGTGAATGCGGCCGGCGTCGTGGCTGGCGCCGCGGCTGTCGTGCCGGGCGTGCCGGCGCCGCAGTCGATGCCCGCCGCCTTGAAGACCTCGGCGTACTCCGGGCTGACGCGCACCACGATCCGCGCGACGGACGTGTTGAGCCGGTTGATGAACGGCGCCGGGTAGAGCCCGATCCACAGCGCGAGGATGAGGAGCGGCACGAACGTGACGAACTCGCGCAGGCCGATATCCGCCAGCGCCTCGTTCTTCGGGTGCTCGATACGCCCGAACATCGTCCGCTGGTAGAGCCACAGCATGTAGGCGGCGCCGAGCACGATGCCGGCCGCGGCCACGCCCGCCCAGAGCTTGCTCACCGCGAAGACGCCCTGCAGGATCAGCAGCTCGCCGATGAAGCCGTTCAGCGCCGGGAGCCCGATCGACGACATCGTCATGACGAGGAAGATCGCCGCGTAGACCGGCATCACCTTCGAGAGACCGCCGTACTCGGCGATGGCCCGCGTGTGCCGGCGCTCATAGACGATGCCCACGAGCAGGAAGAGCGCGCCCGTGGAGATGCCGTGGTTGATCTGCTGGATGATGCTGCCCGTCACGCCCACCGGGTTGAGCGCGAACATCCCGAGCATCACCATGCCCATGTGGCTCACCGACGAATACGCGACCAGGCGCTTCCAGTCCTTCTGCGCCAGCGCCACGAGCGCGCCGTAGATCACGCCGACGAGCGCCAGCGTCGCAACCAGCGGCAGGAATACGTGCGTCGCGTCCGGCAGCATCGGCAGGCTGAAGCGCAGGAAACCGTAGGTGCCCATCTTCAGCAGCACGGCCGCCAGGATCACGGAGCCGGCCGTCGGCGCGTCCGTGTGGGCGTCGGGCAGCCACGTGTGAAACGGCACCATCGGCACCTTGATGGCGAAGCCGATGAAGAACGCCAGGAACACCCACCACTGCAGACCCGGGGCGAATGTGAACTGCTGGTAGCGCGTGATGTCGAAGGTGTAGACGCCGGTCGCCTCGTGGAACGCGAAGTACAGCGCGAGGATGCCCAGCAGCATCACGACGCTGCCGGCCAGCGTGTACAGGAAGAACTTGATCGCCGAGTAGAGGCGATTGTCGCTGCCCCAGATGCCGATGAGGAAGTACATCGGCACGAGCATCACTTCCCAGAACAGGAAGAAGAGCAGGAAGTCGAGCGCCAGGAACGCGCCGAGCATGCCCGTCTGGAGCAGCAGCAAGAAGACGTAGTACTCCTTCACGCGCTCCGTGATCGCCGTCCAGGACGCCAGCACCGCGATGGCGCCCATCAGGGTCGTCAGCAGCACGAGCAGGGCACTCAGGCCGTCCACGCCGAGGAAGTACTCCGCGCCGATCGACGGGATCCAGCGAAGGCGCTCGACGAACTGATACCCGGCCGTGGACTGATCGAGGCGGAACCACAGCGGCACGGACACGAGGAATCCGGCGACGGCGAACAGGTTGGCCACCCAGCGGATCGCCCCGTCGGCCGTCTTCGGGAGGAGCAGCAGCACCGCCGCGCCCACGAGGGGCGTGAACAGAATCAGCGAGAGCAGGTGCGTTGCGTTTTCCATGACTTCTTGATTCTCAGCCTCTTAGACGAACAGGTAGAGCGTGACGAACGCGAACACGCCGAAGAGCATCAGCAGCGCGTAGTTCTGCACCAGGCCCGACTGAAGACGCCGCATGGCGAGGCCGGCTTCGTTGATCACGGTGCCGGTCAGGTTGACGAGCCGGTCGACCACCGTCCGGTCCGTCAGCCCCGAGAACCACGCGGTAATCAGCGTGAGCTTGCCGGAACCGTTCACCAGGCCGTCGACCAGGCGTGTGTCGACGCGCCACAGGACTCGCCCGGCCGCGGCGGTGCCGCGGACGACCGTGGCCGCGTAGATGTCGTCGAAGAAGTACTGCCGGCGCAGCAGCGTGTGGAGACGGGGCCACCGGAGCGCCAGACGGCCGGCCCCCTCGGGGTGCGTCACGAAGAACCGGCGCGCGAGCAGAAGCCCGGCGGCGGCCGCGGCCACCGAGATCGCCATCAGCCCCAGCTCTCCACCCGTCGTCAGCCCATGGGACCCACCGCTCACGGACGGCCCCGCGCCGGCAAACACCGGGTCGAGAAAGCGGGTGATCGCGCCGGTGCCGAAGAGTGCCGTGGGCACGCCGAGCAGCCCGGCTACCATCGACCCGACGGCGAGGATCATCAGCGGCATGGTCATCACGGAGGGCGCTTCGTGCGGCACGTGCGCGGGCGTCTCGGTCTCCGCCTGCCCTTCCCCCTGCGCCCCCTCACCGCCACGCCGGTCCTCGCCCAGGAACGTCAGGGCGATGAGCCGGTACATGTAGAGCGCCGTCAGCAGCGCCGTCAGCAGCGCGACGGCCCAGATGAGGCGATTCGCCTGAAACGCACGCAGCAGGATCTCGTCCTTGCTGAAGAAGCCGGCCAATGGCGGCACGCCGGCGATCGCGAGCGCGCCGATCAGCATCGTCATGTAGGTCACGGGCAGGAACTTGCGCAGGCCGCCCATGCGATGCATGTCCTGCTCGCCGCCGAGCGCGTGGATGACGCTGCCGCTGCCGAGGAAGAGCAGTGCCTTGAAGAAGGCGTGCGTGACGAGGTGGAAGATTGCCGCCGCGAATCCCCCCAGCCCCAGCGAGGTGAACATGTAGCCGAGCTGCGAGATGGTCGAGAACGCGAGGACGCGCTTGATGTCCGGCTGCACCAGGGCGATCGACGCGGCGACGAACGCGGTCACGATGCCGACGATGGCGACGGCCGTCATCACGCCCGGCGCGTGGGAGAAGAGCGCCGCGTTTCTGGCCACCATGTAGACGCCCGCCGTGACCATCGTCGCGGCGTGAATCAGCGCGGAGACCGGCGTGGGCCCTTCCATCGCATTCGGCAGCCAGACGTGCAGCGGTACCTGGGCCGACTTCCCCGTCGCGCCGATGAACAGGCAGACCGCGATCGCGGTGATGACACCGACGTGGACGCCGTCGGGCAGCGCGGCCACCATGGTCGCGATCTCGCGGAAGTCGAACGTGCCGAACGTCGTGAAGATCAGCAGGATGCCGAGCAGGAACCCCCAGTCGCCGATGCGATTGGTGAGGAACGCCTTCCGGCCCGCGTCGGCCGCGCTCGTCCGTTCGTAGTGGAAACCGATCAGGAGATACGACGCGAGGCCGACGCCCTCCCAGCCGACGAACATCACCAGCACGTTGCTGCCGAGCACCAGCAGCAGCATGAACGCGCAGAACAGGTTGAGGTAGGCGAAGAAGCGGGCGTGACCGCCCCGCGGCTCGTCCGCCATGTAACCCGTGGCGTAGACGTGAATCACCGAGCCGATGCCGGTGACGACCAAAAGCATGACCGCCGCGAGCGCGTCGAACCGGAGCCCCCAGTTGACCGAGAACCCGCCGAGCACCCCGGTATCGAGCAGCAGCGGAATCCGCGGGACCCACGTCGCCAGCACGACGTCGTGCACCCGATCGACGACCGGCCGGGCCAGCAACTGCACGAAGGCGAACACCGACAGGCCGAACGCCGCGAGGATGGCCAGGCACGCCAGCACGGCCGACGTCCGGCGGCTGAAGAAGCGGACCCCCGCCAGGCCGTTGACCAGGGCCGCGAGCGCGGGCAGGAGCGGGATGAGCCAGATGAGCTGCATGGCGTCGACGGTCACGACTTCAGGACGTTCATCTCGTCCACGTCGACCGTGTCCCGGTTCCGGTAAAGGGCGAGGATGACGCCCAGCCCGACGGCGGCCTCGGCGGCCGCGATGGCGATGACAAAGAGCGTGAACACCTGGCCCGTGGTGTGTCCCCAGCGCATCGAGAACGCCATCAGATTGATGTTCACGGCGTTGAGCATCAGCTCGATGGACATCAGGATGACGATGACGTTCCGGCGGCTGACCACGCCGGCCACGCCGATCATGAAGAGGGCTGCCGAGAGCACGAGGTAGTGGGTGATGGTGATCGGCGCCACGTCAGAGCTCCCGCCGGGCGAGCAGGATCGCCCCCACCATGGCCACGAGCAGCAGCATCGAGGCGACCTCGAACGGAATCAGGTAGTCGCCGTAGAGCGCGGTGCCGATGGCTTCAATCGTCCCCGGGTTCCCGGTCGCGCCGCTGGCCGGTGCCGGCCGGAGCGCCGCCCACACACCCAGGCTCGCCAGCTCCACGAGCACGGCTCCCGCCAGGAACACGCCGAGGGCGTTCTGCCGCTCCGGCACCCGCGCAGCCTCAGGGCCGCGCCGGACCAGCATGACGACGAACAGATACAGGACGACGATCCCGCCCGCGTAGACGAGGACCTGGATGGCCGCGACAAACAGGCTGTTCAGCGCCGCGTAGAGCAGCGCGACGGCCAGGAAGTCCGCGACGAGGAACAGGATGCCGTGCACGGTGCTCTTCGCCGTCACGACGAGGACCGCGAACACGAGAATCAGCGCCGCGAGCACGTAGAAGGTCATCGCAGCACCTTGAGCACGCCGGTCACGGCGAGGTTCAGCATGGCGAGCGGAATCAGCACCTTCCAGCCGAGGCGCATGAGCTGGTCGTAGCGATAGCGCGGCAGCGTGGCCCGCACCCAGAGAAAGACATAGAGGAAGACGAACGTCTTCAGCAGGAACCAGCACCAGCCCGGGATGTAGCCCAGGAACGCCAGCGCCTCGACCGACGGAAACGGGCGCAGCCATCCGCCGAGGAAGAGCGTCGTCGCGACGGACGAGACGACGATCATGTTGGCGTACTCGGCGAGGAAGAACAGCGCGAACCGCATGCCGCTGTACTCGGTGTGGAACCCGCCGGTCAGCTCCTGCTCGGCTTCCGCGAGGTCGAACGGCGCGCGGTTCGTTTCCGCGAGGCCGCCGACGAAGAAGATGAACAGCGCCAGCGGCTGCATGAACGCGAACCAGACGCCCTGATCGAGCTGGGCCTGAATGATGCCCTGCATGCTGAGCGTGCCCGCGCTCACCACCATGCTGACCAGCGTCATCGTGACGGCGACTTCGTAGCTGATGAGCTGGGCCGAGGCGCGCAGGCTCGCCAGCAGCGGGAACTTGCTGTTGGACGCCCACCCCGCGAGGATCGTCCCGTAGACGCCGATGGACGCCACCGACACGATGTAGAGCAGGCCGACATTGAGGTCCGTGACCTGCAGCGTGACCCGCGTGCCGAAGAGCGACACCTCGGAGCCGAAGGGAATCACGGCGAAGACGATCAGCGCCGGAATCAGCGCGACGAGCGGGGCGAGCGTGAACACCCAGCGGTCCGCCTTTGCCGGCGTGATGTCTTCCTTGACCATCAGCTTGATGACGTCCGCGATCGGCTGCAGCGTTCCCCACGGCCCGACGCGCATCGGGCCCAGACGCGCCTGCGTCCACGCGATCACCTTCCGCTCGAGCAGCACCATGAAGGTGACGCCGACGAGC
>JBIKWH010000133.1:0-5787 GCA_044356435.1 Vicinamibacterales bacterium | reverse complement strand
ACGACCGTCTCCGCGTCCGCGCGGAGGCCCTCGACGACGGTGAGGATCGCCGCCACGACGCCCGTGTCCCGCGTGGCCAGCATGGCCTCGGCCAGGCGGTCGTGCGCGGCGTCCTCGAAGTTGTAGCTGCCGAAGGCGGCCCAGGTGTCGTCCACGAGCACGATCTTCGAGTGCTCACCCCGCCGGTTCTCGTGGATCACCACGCCAGCCGCCAGCAGCCGGTCGTAGCGTGCGGCTGCGGCGATCCAGGCCAGGTCCGTGGCCGGGAGCGCATCGCGATGCGAGTGAAAGACTTCGACGCGCACGCCGCGCCGGGCCGCCCGCAGGACCGCGTCCAGCAGCACCGGCGTGGGCTTGAAGTAGAAGGCCGTGATCGACACGCTCGCCGAGGCGGCATCCAGCATCGCCACCATCCGATCCGTCACCGCGTTCGGGCCGCGCCAGCCGAACGGCCCCAGCCACGTCTGGTGCAGATTCGGATTACAGCACCAGTAGTCGAGCGCGCCGGCCCCGCGTGCGTCGCCGCCGGAGGCGGCCCCACCGGCCGGCGCACTCACCTGCGCCAGATGCGTCGGGTCCACGCTGCCGCCGATGAGCGCCCAGCTTGCGAGCACGGCGCCCGCGACCGGCCCGCGCACGGCGACCGAGAACTCGTTCCAGCCTTCGAAGGAGCTCTTGGTGATGTTGCTGCTGCCGGTGATGACCTCGCCGGTGTCGGCCGCCTGGATCTTGACGTGCTGCCCACCGCCGACGAGGCGCTGCACCAGGTGGCGCGGGCGATAGAACCGGACGTCGGCGCCCAGCCCGCGAAGCGCTTCGAGGCGCGCGTCGAGCGCCAGACGTACCTCGGGCGTCATCAGCACACCGCCCAGCCGCTGGCCGAAGCCGTCCACCAGCAGCGACACGGCGACGCCGCGTCTCGCGGCGCGCTCGAGCGCGTCGAGCAGCTCGCGCCCGTAGGCGTCCCACTCGATGTAGAAGGTCGAGAGATACAGGAACGACCGCGCGTCCTCGATCATCGCGAGGCGACGGCGCCACTCGGTGGCGCGATCCCACAGCGGAATGACGGATGAGGCGGCCGGCATGCCAGCGAGGCGACTCGGCTAGAGCCGATAGCCGCCCGCGACGTCGATGTTGACGCCGGTCACATAGGCGGCGGCGAGCAGGTAGTCCAGCGCCTGCGCCACGTCATCCAGCGAGCCGGCGCGGGCGAGCGGGACGGTCCGGCCCATCTGGTCCGGCGCGGGGAGGTCGATGGAGTTCTCAAGCTGGCCGGGCGAGATCATGTTCACGCGGATCTGGCGGGAGGCATATCCCGCGGCCAGTGCCCGGGTCAGCACCAGCAGGCCGGTCTTGCTGACGTAGTAGTCCGCACCGCGCCGGTTGGCGCGGATCCCTTCGAGCCCCGCCATCCCGATGCTGACGATCTGGCCGCCGTCCGGCATCAACGGGAGGGCGTGATAGCAGCAGTAGTACGCGCCCGAGAGGTTGGCGCCGATGGTCGCGTCCCACACGGCCGGGTCGAGCGCGGTGACATCCTGCGGGTTGTAGTTGCCGACGTTGTTGACCAGCAGATCCACGCGCCCTTCGCGGTCGCGGATGCCGGCGAAGGCCGCGGCCACGTCCTCTTGCCGGCTGACGTCCACCTGGAGCGCCCGCGCGCGCCCGCCGCTTCGCTCGACCTCTGCGACGAGGCTTTCCGCGTCAGCCGCTGACGACCGGTACAGACACACGACGTCGTAGCCCCGCGCGGACAGGAAGAGACAGAGATGACGGCCAAGACGACGCGCCCCGCCCGTGACCACGGCCACAGGCCTGACCGAACCCGACGCCGGCGCCACCGTTGATGGCGCGCTCACGAGCGGGTCCGTTCCACGCGGACGAAGGAGTGCCGCGCCGCCGGCACCGCCGCGGGCTTCCGGACCTCCAGGCGTATGGCTGTCGCCTGCGGTACGCGTGCGAACAGCAGCGCGACTGCCTGCTCCGCCATCGTTTCAATGAGCTGAAACTTCCGCTCACGTACGAGGCCAGCGACGGACGACACCACCACGTCGTAGTCGATGACGTCAGCCAGCGCGTCGGACACGGCCGCCGGCGCGAAGTCGTAGTCGATCTCGATATCCAGAAAGACCGTCTGCTCCTGCACCCGCTCATGCGGGTAGATGCCGACGATGCAGGTCACCTGCAGATCGCGCACGCCGGTGGTGCCGGTCATGACGGGCGCCCCTTCCGCGCAGGTCCCTTCCGTGCGACCCACACCTGCTCGTCTGCCGATGCCGCGTCGAACGCCGTGCGGGAGAAGTCGCCGTAGCAGGCCTCGACCGTGAACCCGGCGTCCTCAAGCAGCGCCTGGGCCTGCGCCGCCGTCATCCAGCTCAGGCTGAGGGGCCGGTACTGGCGCTGACGCAGAATCCCCTCCCTGTCGAGTTGATCTTCCCAGGTCACGACGCGCATGGTCTGCGCGGACTCGTCGACAAGCGAGGTCACCCAGAGCAGCGCCTCCGCGCCATCGCGCTCAAACGCGGCGCGGAGCTGCACGCGGCGCATGGCGTCCGCGCGAGCCGGCGTCATCTGAAAGTCGTCGAAGATGAAGCGGCCGCCCTCGGCCAGTTGCGTGAACACGTGCCGCACGGCGTCGCGTTTGGCGTCGAACGTCGTCAGGTGCCCCAGGCTGTGATACGGCAGCGCAATCAGCGCGGCAGGCTCGGGCAATGTGAAGGTGCGGAAGTCACCTTCAATCAGCGTTATCCGCGGAAGCACGCCGGCCTGCTCGGCCCGGTCGCGGCAGCGCGCCAGCATCACGGGCGAGAGGTCCACGCCGAGGACATCCCGCCCGCGCCGGGCGGCCTCCACGGCAATCCGGCCGTCGCCGACGCCGAGTTCCACGACTGGACCCTCGGCCGCCGCGTACGCCGAGAGGTAGAACTCGAGATTCGCCCGCGCGCTCGCGGCGGTGTCGGTCCACACGCCGTAGATCTCGGCGAAGCGGTCGTATTCCATGCAGACCGCATTATCCCCCGGGGCCGCACGGGCCAGGGGCGCGCCTACTTGAGTCCGAAAGCGAGGATCGCGTTCCCCGTCACGACGGCGACGTACTGCTTGCCCTTGACCTGGTACGTCATCGGGCTCGCGCCCATCCGCAGTTTGCTCGCATAGCGGAAGACTTCCTTTCCTGTGCGCGCATCGAGCGCGAACAGGTCGCCGACGGCCTGGAACACCAGGTCTCCAGCGGTCACCATGTTCCCGGAGTTGGTCGTGCCCGGCAGTTCCGTGTGCCAGGCGAGCTCCCCCGTGCCGGGGTTGTACGCGGCCACGCTCATGCTGGGTGTGACGCCTGTGGGGCCGCGCGGACCGTCCACGTCAGGGTGGCGGATGTTGTCCGGACCAGGGTTGTCCGCCATGGAGCTCCCGACCAGCTTCGGCTTGAGCGAGTGCGGCTCGTTCCGGCCTGTCGCGTAGACCAGTCCGGTACGTGGGCTGAACGAGGGCGACCCCCAGTTCGCGCCGCCCTGATTTCCCGGCGCGGTGATGACGTACTCGTTCATCAGGTACGGATGAAACGGCGGGCGCACGCGTTTGGCCAGCTCGGGGTCCGTGACAATGGGCAGGGTCATGCACAGCGGCGTCTGCGGAACGCCCCGCGCGGTGTAGGGGATCGGCTGCGTCGGCCACGGCTGCTCACCGGGCACGTCGGTCGTCGTCGGGACGGCAGACTCGACGATCGGATTCACCGGCTGGCCGGTCGCGCGGTTCAGGATGTAGCCGTAGCAGGTCTTCCCGAACGTCGCGAGCGCCTTGACCCGCTGGCCCCGGGCCGTCGTCTCGAAGAGCACGGGTCCCGACACGCTGTCGTAGTCCCAGATGTCGTGGTGAATCATCTGGAAGTGCCAGGCGAGCGCGCCGGTGGCGAGCTTGAGCGCCACGATCGAATTGGTGAAGAGGTTCAGGCCCTTGCGGACCGAGCCGTCGTAGGCGGGTGTCGGATTCGACACATTCACGTACAGCAGACCGAGGTCGACGTCGATCGAGGGCTGCGACCAGATACCGCCGCCGACCATCGCGCCACCGCCCCACGTGTCTTTTACGATCTCCCAGCCGTCGTCCTGCGGCCCCTGCGGAATGGTGTTGAACGCCCACTTGATCGCGCCGGTGGCGCCGTCCATGGCCACCACCAACCCGCCGCGGATCATCATTTCGGCGCTGGCCAGGCCCAGGATCACCATGCCGTTCACATAGGTCGGCGCGGAGACGATCGAGTAACCAATCGACACCGGGTCCAGATCTGCCTTGTACTTGCCCGGATACTTGAAGGCGAGCGCCGCGTTCCCGACGCTCAGGACACCCTTGTCGCCGAAGGACTCGACGGCCTTCCCTGTCCGGGCGTCGACGGCATACATGTAGCGCTGACCGACGGCGTAGATCCGCCCGTCACCGTAGGCCGGGCCGCGGCGACCTCCGCCGAACACGACCGGAGCCTCGTAGGTCCAGAGGGACTTTCCTGTCTCGGCGTCCACGGCGAAGAGCTTCGAGCCGGCGTTCGTGTACATCACGCCGTTGATGACGACCGGCGTGGCAGCGCCGAGGCTGTCCGCCTTGGCGGTCTCGAACGTCCACCGCAGCGCCAGCTTCGAGACGTTGGCGACGGTGATCTGATCCAGCGCGGCGTACCGCGTGTTGTGTAGGTTGAGGTTGTGCAGCGGCCAGTCAGCATTTCCCGTCTTCGACGCCCCGCCAGCCTGCGCATACAGCAGGACCGCGGTAGAGGCGGCCACCGCTCCCGCGGCGATCGCGCCGCGCCAGTTCATGATCCTCACGACGTCACTTCTCCAGACGGAGAATCCAGCGGATGGCGCCGGTGACCAACTGCCGGTACACCGGGTCGCTTCGCCACAGATCTTCGCGGTGCCCGATCGCGGTGTAGAAGGTGCGGCCCTTGCCGAGATTCTGCGACCACACCTGGGGATAATCGCCGCCCTTCTCCCACCCCGCCGGAGCACCGGCGAAGTTGGTCCGCTCCGAGTCGAAGCTGACCAGGACGTGAACGTTCCGGCGGTCAAACGCCAGCGGCGCGGGCACCTTCGTCGGCCCTGGCACGCCCACTGTCTTGGTGAACTGATAAAACTCGTCGTCGAGCGTCCAATGCTCGGGCAGGTGTCTCGTCGCCGGGTGATTGCGATCCTCGACTTTCATCACCGCCGGCCGCTTGGCCGTGTTCGTACCGTCGAAGAGGAAGGAGGGTCCGTAGGCGCCGAGCAGCTCTCCCCAGGGCTTGAAGCCGAAGAGCGTCACCATCGATTGGTGCAGAAAGACGATGCCCTTGCCGTCCTTGCGGACAAAGTCCACCAGAGCCTGCTTGCCTTCGTCCGTGAACGGCAGCTCGCCGTTGGTACTCGCAACAATCCCGTCGAACTGGGAGAGGTACTTCTTCGTGACCATGGAGAGGTCCGCGACGTCCGGCGCGCACGGCTTCTGCGTGGTACACGCGACGGTCTGCTTGTACCCCTCGAGCGAGGTCACCGCGAACCCGGCGGACTTACCCCACTCGGGCAGGACCGCCTCGATCGCCTCGAGGTTGCTGTGGTTGTAGAACGTGTTGTGCGTGAGCAACAACACGCGTTTAGGGCTGGCCGCAGTGAGCGACCGGCCGCTCACACCTGCCAGTGTGGCGGCGGCTGCGAGCAGAGCGATGCCGGACGCGACAGCCCGAAGGGCCTGGCGTCCGCCCCGGGGCGTGAACGTCTGATGGGTCATGCGGTCACCGATGGGTGCTGAGGAGCGGGGACCTGC
>JBIKWH010000132.1:0-5797 GCA_044356435.1 Vicinamibacterales bacterium | reverse complement strand
CGAGCCTCGGCTCGAACTTCGTCGAATCTGCGATCCATGTCGGCCCGGAGGCTGGAGAACTCCGCGCGGACTCCGGCGAACTGTCGGTTCATGTCCGAGCGGACGTCGGCGATCTCCAGCCGCACCTCCTCGAACCGGCGGTTTACATCGGTCCGGAAGTCGCTGAACTCGGCGCGCACCTCGTCGAACCGACGGTTCACGTCGGCCCGAAGGTCTGTGGCACCGTCCCGAAGATCCGTCCAAAGGCGCGTGTGGTCCTGCATGCGGCCTTCCAGATAGGCGACGCGTTCCTCAATCGTGGGCATCTGTGCTCCTCGATTCGGGCGTCTGCGCCCGATTCTACCGCCCGGATTGCATGCGGCGTACCCCCTGAGAAGGCCCGTGAAATCGATCGTTCGGCCCGAGATGTCGAGGAATCTGCGCAGCCGGAGCCACGCTGGCGCGGCATGTTTTGCGACGCGGGCTACTCGAACCGGAGGCCGCTCCTGGAGCGGTAGCCGGTCAGCGAGGCGTAGGCCTTCGGCCACGGAAGCGTGTAGCCCTGCGCGGCAGCGGCGTGGTGGGTCCAGTAGGGATTGAACAGGTGCTCGCGGCCGAGGAGCACGAGGTCGGCACGCCCGGCCGCGACGATCGTGTTCGCGTCGTCCCACGAGGAGATCGCGCCGACGGCCATGGTGGCAATGGCCGCTTCGTGGCGGATGCGGTCCGCGAACGGTGTCTGGAACTGGCGCGCAAACGGCGGAAAGACCGGTGTGGTGAAGCCGCTTGAGCAATCCACGGCGTCCGCGCCGTGCTGCTTCAGCGCGCGGGCGATCGCCACCGCGTCGTCCACGGTCGTGCCGCCGTCGACCCAGTCGACGGCCGAGATGCGCACCGTCAGCGGCTTCTCAGCCGGCCAGGCGCGACGGCAGGCATCGAGCACTTCGAGCGGAAAGCGCAGGCGGTTCTCGAGCGACCCGCCGTACTCGTCGGTGCGCTGGTTGCTCAACGGGGAGATGAACGACGCCAACAGATAGCCGTGCGCCATGTGCAGCTCGATGAGATCGAAGCCGGCTGCGTGCGCGCGTTCCACGGCACGGGTGTAGTCCGAAACGAGCACGTCCATGTCCGCCCGGTCGAGCGCGTGCGGGATGGGGCTGCGGTCACTGCGATACGGCAGCGCTGACGGGCCGACGACCGGCCATCCGCCCTCCGCCAGCGGCTGATCCGCACCGCCGTCCCACGGCCGAACCACGGACGCTTTACGACCGGCGTGACCGAGCTGAATCCCGATCTTCGCGGGGCTCTGCGCGTGCACGAAGTCCACCACACGCTTCCACGCGGCCACGTGCCCATCCTGATAGAGGCCTGTGCAGCCGGGCGTGATGCGCCCCTCCGCCGTGACGTCCGTCATCTCGGCGATCACCAGCCCGGCGCCGCCGATGGCGCGGCTGCCGAGGTGCACGAGGTGCCAGTCCGTCGGGGCACCGTCCTCGGCCATGTACTGGCACATCGGCGAGACGGCGATGCGGTTGGGCAGCACGAGGTCGCGCAGGCGCACCGGCGTGAACATCGGTGGAGGAACCGACTCCACCGGAGCGGCCGGCGACGGTGCTGCGGTCAGGCGGTCGACGCGCGCCACGAACGCGGGGTCGCCTTCTGCGAGCTGGCCGCGCGTCATGCGCAGCGAGCGGGTCAGCAGCGAGAACGTGAAGCGGTCCGGGTCGAGAGACGCATAGCGTTCCGCGCCCTCGAACCATTCGGCGGAAGCATCCGCCGCCCGCCGCAGGCTCTCGACGGCCGGCCGTCGCGCGGCCTCGTATGCTGTCAGGGCGGTATCGAGCCGGTCATGTCCGGCGATGGCGTCGGCGAGCGCCAGCGCGTCGTCCACCGCGAGCCTGGTGCCTGAGCCGACGGAGAAGTGCGCGGTGTGGGCGGCGTCGCCGATGAGCACCGTCGTGCCGGCCGACCACGGCGTGCACGCCACCGACTCGAACGGCCGCCAGCCCTCTGTGACCGGCAGCAGCGCGTGACCGCCGAGGTCGCGCGTGAACACGCTGCTGAGCGCCGCGGCGATGACCGTGGGCGACGCATCCGCAAGGCCGGCCTTCTCGATGGTCGACGCCGGGGCTTCGACGATCACCGTGCTGCCGCTCCCGGACGGATACGCGTGGCCGCGCCAGAGTCCGTGCGGCGACGGCGCGAACAGGAACATAAAGGTCGGGAGCCGGTGGTCCGTCGTCAACCAGATGTGGCGGTTGTGCCCGACGTGTCGGGCAACGGCGACGCGGCTGCCGGCCAGCTCGCGCACGCGACTGTTGATGCCGTCCGCGCCGACCACGAGATCCACAGCGAGGTTCTCGAGCGTCTCGACGGGCGAGGCGTACGCGAGCACGACGCCGCTGCTCTGTGCCTGACTCGCGAGCACCTCGAGCAGCGCCGATCTGGACACGCTCACGTACGGGTGCCCGGCGACCTCCACCACAGGGCCGCCCGGCGTACGGACCGCCAGCGTGGACCAGGTGTGCAGGTGCGGCGTCAGCGCCTCGTGGAGTGCAGGGTCGCGCCCGCGCCAGGCGTCCACGGCGGCTTGCGGGAGCACCACGCCCGTGCGGTCCCCGCGGTCGCCTTCAACCCGTCGCTCGTAGACGGCGACAGCGGCGCGCGGCTGGAGCCGCTTCAGTTCCCGGGCGAAGACGAGCCCGGCTGGACCGGCTCCGGCCACGGCGATGCGGCGCGTACACGGCATGGTCAGCCCTGGTCGTCCAGCAGCGCGCGGGCGATGGCGACGCGCTGAATCTCGGTCGTACCTTCGTAGATGCGCAGTCCGCGGACGGCCCGATACAGCCGCTCCACCGGATGACCGGCGAGCAGGCCCACGCCGCCGCAGAGCTGGAGCGCGTCGTCGACGATCCGCTGCGCGGCTTCCGTGGCAAAGCTTTTCGCCATGGCGGCGGCGAGTGTGTTGCGCCCGCTGACGGTGTCCGCCCGGTGCGCGGCGCGGTAGACGAGCAGCCGAGCGGCGTCGAGGTCGGTCGCCATCCGCGCCAGCGTGTCGCGCACGACGGGCATCGAGGCCAGCGTCGTCCCGAACTGCGCGCGTCCCGTTGTGTGCTTGATCGCGGCTGCCAGCGCCCGGCCCGCCATCCCGCACGCCGCGGCGCCCACGGACGGGCGCAACCGATCGAGCGTCGCCAGCCCGAGCGTGAACCCCGTGCCTTCCTCGTCGATCAGGGCGTCGTCCGGCAGACGGCAGGCGTCGAGCCGGATCCGGCCCAGCGGGTGCGGCGCGGCCGTCACCTGCGCTCCGGCGACACTGAGCCCGGGCGCGCCGGCCGGAACCAGGAACAGGCTGATGCGCCGCCGGTCACCTTCGGACGGTGTCGCCGCGAACACGAGATAGACATCCGCGACGCCCGCGTTCGAAATCAGATGCTTCTCACCGTCGAGCACCCACGACGCGCCGTCGCGACGGGCCGTGGTGGCGATGGCGGCGACATCGGATCCCGCGCCGGGCTCGGTCATCGCGAACGCGCCGACGGCCTCCCCCGAGAGCAGCCGCGTGAGCCAGGCCGCCTTCTGCGCCGCGGAGCCCGCGGCGACCAGCGGCAGCGCGGTGAGCGCCTGCACGGCGTAGAGCGTGTCGGCCAGGCTGCTGGCGCCGGCCAGTGCTTCGCGCGTCAGGCAGATGCCCCGCAGGTCCACCGCCGCGACGCTGTCGAACAGCCCGGCCGCCGCCATCTCCCTGATCAGCTCGGGCGCCCGCGTTCTGGCAGCCGCATCGTCCTCGGGGTCGGGGCGGCGCAGCGCGGACGTCCGGAACGTCGCCGCCCGCGCGGCGATGCCCGCGTGCGCGTCGTCCAGAAACGCCGCGATCGTGTCGAGCGGATTGACCTGGTGGCGTGACATCAGCGGAACCGTCTCAAGAAAACCGAGGCGCCCGGCGCTCCCGGAACGCCGTGTAGGCTTCCCGGAAATCGGGTCCCTGCATCAGCGCGGCCTGCCGCGCAGCCTCGACGTCGAGCGCCTGGTCGAGCGTCAGCGACGCCTCATCGTTCAGGGCCTGCTTCGTATCGGCCAGCGCCGCCGAGGGGCCTGCCGCCAGTTCGGTGGCGAGTGTCAGCGCGGCGGATGGCAGATCGACATCGTCGACCATGCGATTGACGAGGCCGATGTGGTGCGCCTCCGCCGCGTCGATCGAGGCGCCCGTCAGCAGCAGCTCGCTGGCGCGGCCGAAACCCACCAGTCGTGGCAGGAGCCAGGCGGCGCCCATGTCCGCGCCCGAGAGGCCCACCCGCGTGAAGAGAAAGGCGAAGCTCGCGGAGCGGGCGGCCACGCGGATGTCGCACGCCGACGCGATCACGGCGCCGGCGCCGGCGGCAATGCCGTTGACCGCCGCCACCACGGGCTTCGGACACTGGCGGATCGCCCAGATCAGCTCGCAGGTCAGGCGCGTGAACTCGAGCTGTTCCTCAGGTGCGCGATCCAGGAGTACGCCGATGATCTCGTGCACATCACCGCCCGAGCAGAAGCCGCGGCCGGCGCCGGTCAGCACGATGCTGCGCACGGCGTCGTCCTCCCCGAGCGTGTCGAAGGCGTCGCGCAGCTCGGCGTACACGTCGAAGGTGAGGGCGTTCAGGCGCGCCGGGCGGTTGAGCGTCAGCGTCGCGACACCGGTCGCCTCGTCCAGGCTGGCCAGGAAGGACGCCGGTGCGATCACGGCAGCACCGCCGTGGCTTCGATCTCGACGACCGCGTCCGGTTCGACGAGCGCGGTGACGCCGACGACCGACATCGCCGGGTAGTGCCGGCCCATGCGCGTCCGCCAGACCGACGCGAGGTGTGTTCGAGAGCGGCGATACGCCGCCATGTCGGTCACGTAGACCGTCATCCGGCCGATGTGTTCGGCGCCGCCGCCCGCAGTGGCCAGGACCTCCAGCACCCGCCCGAGCGCGGCGTCGAACTGCGCGACGAACAGGCCGGCCTCGGAACTGCCGGTGATCCCGGGCGCCGTCTGACCCGCGACAAACAGGACGCGCCCACCCGCGGGGCCGAGCCGCCCGTGACTGAATCCCGAAGGCCGGCCGAGCGAGGCGGGCTCCACGGTCTGGAAGGGTGACGCCATCGTCGCCCTACAGCGTACTCTTCTTGTCCATGCAGACCCTCGGGCTCCTCGCCGCCGGCGTGGCGATTCGCGCCGTCATGCTGGGCGTCCTGCTGCTGTCGGGCGCGACCTCGGTGTTGGAACGGCTGGAGCAATCCGACGGGGCGGCCTACGCCGCGCTGGCGCGCCAGTTCATGACCGGCGTGCGGTCGGGGAGTCTCCCGGACGGCGTCTTCCCCGGCTGGCCGGCGCTCGTGGCGCTGCCGGGGGCGCTGGTCGGGTACGACGTGGCCGCCCTGTGGGGCGCCGTGCTGTGCGCCGCGGTCGTGCCTGTGCTGTTCCATCGGCTGACCGGCGACCGCCCCTTGTCGTGGCTGCTCGTGGTGGCGCCGCCGACGTGGCTGATGCACTCGATGCTGGGCATGAGCGAGCCGGCCGTGCTGGCCCTGCTGCTCGGCGCGCTCGTGGCGTTCACGCGGGACCGTCCGAGGACGGCGTCACTCCTTGTCGCGGCGGCCCTGCTCATGCGCCCGCACGCGCTCGCGGCGTGGGTCGCGCTCGCGGTCGGATTCTGGCGGCAGCGCGACACGCGCAGCCTGGCCTGGCACGTCGCCATCACGGCGACCACGGGCGCGCTCGCGCTGCTCTGGAACCACGTCTACTACGGCGACGTGTTCTACCAGCTCCACACCTACCAGACGCTGTCGAACTTCGC
>JBIKWH010000131.1:0-5821 GCA_044356435.1 Vicinamibacterales bacterium | reverse complement strand
GTAAGCGCGGCGCGGCCGGACCACGTCAAGCGGTTGACCGAGACCGGCAGTTGCCAGGGGTGCGACCTTGTCGAGGCGAATCTCGTTGGAGTCGTGGCTGAAGGTGCCGATCTTCGGGGGGCGAATCTCACTGGCGCGTTTCTGCTTCACGCTCACCTGCGCGGTGCGAATCTCACAGGCGCGGTGCTTCGGGGTGCGAACCTCCGCGGTGCTGATCTGCGGGGTGCGATCGGCGCTGACTTCTCCGGTGCCGTGACTGACAAGGTAACTCAGTGCCCGAGCGGCGAGAACGGCCCCTGCTAGGCTGAACGCGACTTGGGCGAGTGCAGCCCGATGAGGTTGCCTTCCGTGTCGTAGACCAGCGCCACGAAGCCGGGGCGATGCTACCACCCCGGTCTGGCGGTTCTCCCACGCCGCGGCGGCCCGTGCGCGCTCCCGGGCGGCCGCGCCCGGTGGGATACGATACCCGCCGGACCCATGAGGCAATATTTCCTGCTCGGCGCGCTCTGTCTCGCTGGATTCGCCTTCGTCGGCACCACGGTCGCAGCCGGCCAGACACCCGGGCCCGTGGCCCCGACGCAGCCTAAGGCCGCCGCCCCGGTGGGTCCGGTCTATGTAGAGCGCAAGCCGCCGACCTCCCCCTCACGCGTGGAGAAGCTGAGCGCGACCAGCCTCCGGATCGGCGCGGTGCACGTCGACATGGCGCGAAAGGAAGTCTCCGTACTCGGCCAGGTGAACGACGTGCCGCAGCTGGAGTTCCTCGTGAACACCAAGGGCGGTTACAAGAGCTACGAGAGCGCCATCGAGGCCGAGTGCACGGCGATCGACTTCAATCTCGGCCTGGTCCTGATCGGTCTGGATCGCGACCGCGCAACGGCGCGCCCCCGGTTCCACTTCGATCCGATTCCTCCTCAGGGCGATCAGGTCGAGGTCTGGATCTCCTGGAAGATGGGGGCGGAAGAGAAGCGCGTCCGTGGCGAAGACCTGATCTACGACGAGAGATCGAAGAAGGCGCTGGCGGCCTCGCGCTGGATCTATACCGGCTCGCAGTTCTTCCCGGGCTCCCGCGCGTTCCTCGCCGATGTTGACGGCGTGCTGATCGGCTTCGTGCACACGCCGGCACCGCTGATCGAGCGTTCCGAGCCGATTCCGGGGTCGTTCGGCAGCGTCAAGTTCAACCCGACGCTGGGTCTCACGCCCGGTATGCCTGTCACCGTGACGGTACGCGCCGTTCCGCTTACGAAGAAGTAGAGCCGGCGGGCTGGGTCCCTCCAGAAAGTCCGACGCCAGGACCCGTCGAAAGGGTTCCGCTGCATCCCGGACACGCGGGTTCGCGCCCGCACGCGCCCTCTTCGTCCCCCTTTCATTCACAGCGGCGCTCGTCGGCCTGAGCCTGCTGCCGTCCGTGACGGCCCACGAGCAGACGGCGTGGGCATTCTGGGGCGCCGCCGGCACGCTGGCGGTGTGGATCGTCGCGCTGTTCCTGCACGCCCGAACCCGCGGGCGCCGACTGGAGGTCGCGGTCGTGCTGCGTGCGCAGCACTACCTCCAGGCCACGGTGCAGTGCTCGGTCTTCCTCTACTGGGGCTGGTACTTCGATGAGGTCTACAAAGCCGCGCCGCTGATTCTGGCGCAGCTCTGCTTCGCCTACGCGTTCGACCTCTTGCTCGCGTGGTCCAGGCGCGACAGCTACACGCTGGGCTTCGGGCCGTTCCCGGTCATCTTCAGCATCAACCTGTTCCTGTGGTTCAAGCCGGACTGGTTCTACCTCCAGTTCGTGATGGTGGCCGTCGGGTTCCTCGCCAAGGAGTTCATTCGCTGGCAGAAGGACGGGCGCTCGGCGCACATCTTCAATCCGTCGTCCTTCCCGCTCGGTCTCTTTTCGCTGGGGCTCCTCCTGACCGGCAACACGGCGATGACCTGGGGGCAGGAGATCGCGAACACCTTCGAGCGGCCGCCATACATCCGGCTGTGGATCTTTCTGATCGGCTTGCCGGGGCAGTACCTGTTCGGTGTGACCGCCATGACGATGTCGGCGGTGGGGACGGTGTTCCTCTTCGGGTTCGGTCACCAGCTCGTGTTCGGCACGCCCTTCTTCGTGGATGCCTACGTGCCGGCTGCCGTGTTCCTCGGCATGCATCTGCTCTTCACGGACCCCTCCACGTCCCCTCGCACGGAGCTGGGCCGCGTGCTGTTCGGCGTGACCTACGGGCTGTGCGTGGTGGCGCTGTACAGCCTGCTGGGTGCGCTGGGCATGCCAACCTTCTACGACAAGCTGATGGCGGTTCCGTTGATGAACCTCGCCATCCGCCGCATCGACCGGTTGGCGCAGTCGCCGGCGCTCGCGTGGCTCGACCCGGCCAGGGTTGGCCGTGCGCTGGCTCCCCGCCGGCGGCATCTCGCCTACATCGCGGTGTGGGCGCTCGTCTTCCTCGCGATGAGCGATCCGCTCTACCTCCATCGACCGCGCGCTGGGTGCCCTTCTGGCAGGAGGCCTGCGCCCGCGGGCAGCGCGGTGGCTGCGAAACGCTGACGCGCATCCTCGGGCAGTACTGCCGGCAAGGCTCCGGCTGGGCATGCAATGAGACCGGGACTCAGGCCCAGGGCGTCTTTCCGTCTACGCAGAAGGAGCCGCCGACGCTGCAGGACTACCGGATCCTCCTGCAGGAAGGGCAGGGCCCGGTTCACGACCGCACCGCGGCGGAACTGCTGGCCCGGGCGTGTCGACAGGGTTGGGTGGACGCCTGCGGAACCGAGCCCTGAGGCGTCCCTGAGCTGTCGGCCCTGTCCCCTGCTGTTACAAATTGGTCACATGTGATCAGAAACTTGACAGCTCGGCCAGCCCTAGAGGACTATCGGGAGCCGCCGAGTACCTAATTCGGCATTCGGCGCCCGACTTCGTTTCCTGGAGGATTCAGCTCATGTTTGATGTCATGCGATTCCGGCGCGTCGCGCTTGGCTTCGTGCTGCTCACGGCCACAGGTGTCTCGGTGGCTTCTGCCGAAGTGACTGTTGCCGCTACCGACGCCACCGTCACGATGGTCGACGGGACCGTGAACGCGCAGTTCCGGATCGCGGCGACCAACTCCGACGGGACTGATGCCACCAATCTCCAGGTGGCCTTCGCGGACGGCACGGCTGTCGTCGTCGGCGACGTGGCCGCCGGTGCCACCGTCACAAGCGGATCTGAGTTTCTCTCCTTCGACGCGTCGCAGACGCCCACCAAGAGCCAGACGGTGCGCGTCACGCTCAAGTACACGGCGAACGGCCAGGCCGTCGAGCAGCCCGCCGTGCTGAACCTCCGAGTCCAGGATTAAGCGCAGGAACCATGCATACGGGAGTCACGACGATGAAGCATTCACTCAAGAGCTGGTTCCTGCGGGGCGGCCTGTTCGCCTTCGTGTTCAGCCTGCTGGCCACCGCGGTCTCGGCGGAAACGCTGCTGATGCCGAAGCGGGATGGTCTCGCCGGCACGCCCATCATTGTCTGGGGCACGACGACCCTGGCCAACGGCACGGCATTCACGCTGGACTTCGGCGACGCGTCGAGCACGTCCGGCACCGTGGGCGACCGCTCCTACATCAACTTCAGCCACAACTACGCGGCCGCCGGCAACTACGACGTCACGCTGACGGTCGGAGCCGAGTCGGCCACGGTCAAGGTTCAGATCTTCAACCCCGCCGCCGTGACCGCGGACCAGCTCCGCGGCCTGAAGATCAACATGGCGATCGAGGATGGCCTCCGCTACTTCTGGCAGGCGCAGGCCAATCGGGCGGCCAACTTTCCCGCCAACGTGCTGACCGACTGGGGCGGCGACATCACAGCCGACACCGCGCTCATCGTGCTGGCGTTCGAGAACCACGGCTACACGCTCAGCGGCAACGTTGCGCCGACCGGCGTCTACGAGAAGTACATCGTGCGCCGCGGCCTGAACCGGATCATGGGTTCGCTGGCGACGATCAACCTGAGTGTGCAGGCGGCCGGCAATCCCTGCGTCGGCGCCGGAGCGGATTGCGTCGGCCTCACCGCCACGTCAGACCCCGGCTATGCGACGGCCGTCGCGATGCTGCCGTTCGCGGCCAGCGGCGCCCTGACGCGCGTCAACACGGAAGTTGCCGGTTACACGGCGAACAAGACCTACGGCGAGATTCTGCAGCGCCTGGTCAACGCCGAGGCGTTCGGCCAGAGCGACGCGAACTGCGGCGCCGGTCGCGGTGGTTTTGGCTACAGCCACAACGGCTGCCAGTTTGACGGTTCGACGGTCGGGTGGTCGATCCTCGGCTTCCTTGACGCCGAGGCCGCGGGTGCCGTGGTTCCGGCGTTCGTCCGGACCGAGTTTGCGTTCGGCTTCAACAACGCCCTGAACACCGACGGCTCGTTCGACTACAGCGCGGATGGCAGCCCGAACAGCGTCTCCTCGCCCGGTCCGCAGAAGACCGGCATCGGCCTCCAGGGCCTCTTCTTCCTGAGCGACACGGGCGCCCGTGTCAACCTGGTCTCCACGAACATCAGCAGCTGGTGGAACGGTGGCCCTGGCATCGGGCAGAACCCCTGGGGCTGCGGTGTCTCGAGTTCGCCGAACAAGGGCTGCGCTTACTCGATGTTCAACAACTTCAAGGGTCTGAAGCTGAACGGCGTGACCACCCTGCCGGGTGTGACGCGTCCAGCCGGCCCTGGCACGCAGCCGGCCGGCGACTGGTACGCGGACTACCAGGACTGGCTGGTCAACAACCAGACCAGCCCGAACGCGGCGAACGGCGGCTACTGGGGCACGATGGGTTTCTCGTGCTGCAACCACCGGTCGAACTTCACCAACCTCAACGCCGCCATCGCGGAACTGATCCTTTCGCCGGTGGCCCTCGTGCTCCCCGACGAGGAAAAGTTCGGGCAGTTCGGCCTCTCGCCGGCGACCAACACGCTGCTTGAGCTCGGCACGCACACCGTGACGGCCAAGGCCGAGAGCACGGGCGGCACGCCGGTGCCCGGCGCCACCGTGAACTTCCTGATTCTGTCGGGCCCGAACGCGGGCCTCACGGGCACGGACACGACGGACACCAACGGTGAGGCGCACTTCACCTACACCGACGGCGGTCCGCTCGGCACGGTGGGCACGGACAAGATCCAGGCGAGCATCGGCGCGCTCGACTCGAACATCGTGGACATGATCTGGATCCCGCAGAACACGCCGCCCACGGCGACGAACAACAGCTACAGCACGAACGAAGACGCTGTGCTGACGGGCAATGCCGTGACGGACGCACCAGCTGACTCGGATCCGGATGCCGGCGACGTGCTGACGGCCACGCTCCTGATCGGCACGACCAACGGCGCGGTGGTGCTCAACGCCGACGGCTCCTTCACCTACACGCCGAACGCGGACTACTGCGGCGCCGACTCCTTCACCTACAAGGTGAACGACGGCACGGTGGACAGCAACGTGGCGACGGTGAACATCGACGTGGTCTGCGTGAACGACCCGCCGGTCGCGAATCCGGATGCGAAGGTGACGCCGGAAGAGACGCCGGTCAGCGGCACGGTGACCTCGTCGGATGTGGACGGCGGCGCGCCGAGCTACAGCCTGGCGACCGCGCCGGCCAATGGCGCCGCCGTTGTGAACCCGGACGGCACGTATACCTACACGCCGGCCCTGAACTTCACGGGCACGGACAGCTTCACCTACACGGTGAGCGACGGCAACGGCGGCACGGACACCGAGACGGTGACGATCGATGTCACGCCGGTCAACGACCCGCCGGTCGCGGATCCCGATGCGAAGGTGACGCCGGAAGAGACGCCGGTCAGCGGCAACCTGACCTCGTCG
>JBIKWH010000129.1:0-5847 GCA_044356435.1 Vicinamibacterales bacterium | reverse complement strand
GTCCGGGCTTCGCCGACACCGCGCCGGTGAACGCGCCGCGCTCGTGGCCGAACAGTTCCGATTCGAGGAGTTGGTCGGGCAGCGCCGCGCAGTTGATGGCGACAAACGGCCCGCCGGCCCGGCGCGACGCATGGTGCACGAATCGCGCGACGACTTCCTTGCCGGTGCCGGACTCGCCCGTCAGGAGCACGGTGGTGTCGGTGGGCGCGACGCGCGCGGCCTGCGCCAGCACGTCCTTCCAGCGCGGCGACGAACCCACGACACGCCGCTGCCCGCCACGCGACTCGAGCTCTCGCTTGAGCGTCGCCACCTGGGCCTCGAGACGTGACGCGGTTTCGCGCGCCTCGGCGTCGCGGCGGGAAGCCTCGGAAAGTTTCTGGTGCGACAGCGCCAGCGCCAGGTAGCTCGCGGCGTGACGGGCGAAGTCGAGGTCTTCGTCGGTGAAGTGGTCGGCGTCGCGCGAGAGGAAGAACAACGAGCCGAAGACGTCGTTGTCGAGTGGCAGCGCTACGCGCAGGACCGACTGGGCGTCGACCGCGCGGAACATCCGGCCACGGATCGAGGTCGCCGGAATCTCCGCGTGGACGTCCTGCACGATGTAGGCGCTGCGGTTCAGCAGTGACTGGTCGGCCTCATCGAGCATGATCGGCGCCCACCACCGCTCATCAACCTCGGCGCCGGCCAACGCGTGGATGCGGAAGCTGCGGGCGTCGCCAGCCCAGGCGGTGAGCGCCAGCACGTCGTGCGGCAAGGCCTCCTGCAGCACGGCGGAGATTTCCCCGAAGGCGCCGCGGATGTCGAGCACGCCGGCCACCGTCTGCAGCAGGCGTTCGAGGCTGTCGAGGCGATCGCGCCGCAGCGCGTCGGTGGCCCGGAGCGCCTCGTAGAGCACGGCCATGGCGATCAGGTCGCTCAGCTCTTCGATGAGCGCGTGGTGGTCGGCGCCAAAGCGGTCCGGCGCATCGGCGGTGAACCAGAGCGCGCCGAGCACGCGCGGTCCGTGCCGGAGCGGACACATCATCACGGAATGCGCACTGGGGTCGAGCGGGTGCCCACCCTGGCCGTCGCCGGACTGCGCGATCTGAGCAGCGTCGGCCAGCTTGTGTATCGCGGAGTCGACCTCGCCCGTGGCGCGGGCGGTCAGGAGCGTGACGGTGTCGGCGCGGTCGAGGCGGAGGAGGTGCATCCGGTCGAACGGCACGAGCGGACGGAGGTGGCGGGCCAGTTCCGAGACGACATCGGGCAGCGGGTGGGCGTCCGCGACCACGCGGGCGACCGCCGTGATGACCGAGTGGGCGTCAGCAGGAGGCATAGGTGGCGGGCGGCCCCGCAGGCTCAGTGTGACCTGAACCTATACCCCAGGCAAGGCAGGCGCGCGCACGACCGCGCCCGTGCGACGTCCCTCTAGTTGCGGGAGGCGGCCGCGTAGGTGACGGGTCGTCCGACACGGCACGGCTCGACGAGCAGCCGGAGCGCGTACTCGCGCGGTGTGCCGGTGGTGCGCGTCGGGTGCGACGCCCGGTAGATCGCGGCCAGCACGGGGCCCCCGCGGAGCGACGCCGGCACCGGATCGTCCACGCGTGCGCCGCCCGCTTCGAGCTGCACGTGCACGAGCCGGTACAGCGGAATCCTCGCCGGGGTCAGGCACTCGACGAGCACGTCATAGTCGCTCGCGTTCTGCGTCATCACCGAGACCGAGCGAAGGATGCCGGCGGTGTCGCGCCACGTCATGCGTCCCTGGACGCGCAGTGGACGGCGCTCGCCGACACGGGCCCTCAGCACGGGCGGCTTGGGGGGAACAGTCAACAACCTGGCTCTGCTCACGGATGCACCTCGCTGCACACCATTACAAGAGCCGGACCGGGTTGCCACCGACACGAATCCAGGGCGACCATGTGTCCTAACCCACGTATGCACAGCGACTTAGCAGATGTGAAGTCAGGCGCCTGCGCGTTCGGCGGTGTATAGCGCCCGCATCGCACCTTCCGGAACTGGTAACCAGGTATCCAGTTAGACCGACCCGATCTCGAGACGCCGGAGCTTCAGATAGAGCCCCCGGCGGGTCAGTCCCAGTTGCCGAGCCGTCAGCGAAATGTTGCCGGCCGTGGCGGCGAGGGCCGCTTCGATGGCCTGCCGCTCGAGCTGGTCGACGAGGCTCGCCAGCGTTCGGCCGGCAAGGCTGGTGGTGGCCGCCAGGTCCGCGGGTGGTGGGGTCGCCAGTGCGGCCTCGGCGCGCGGCTGGGCGGTCGAGAGGTCCTGCGAGAGATCCGCCGGCTCCACGGTGCCGCCGGGGGCGGCGAGCGCGACGGCCCGCTGCACCTCGTTTCGGAGCTGCCGCACGTTGCCGGGCCACCAGTACCGCGTGAACAGGTCGAGCGTGGCCTGCGAGAACTGCACGTCGGGCCGGTGCAGACGCTCGCACGCATCGCGCAGGAAGAACGTGCTCAGGTGCGGGATCTCGTCGCGGCGCTCGCGCAGCGGCGGCACGTGGATCCGGAACACGCTGAGCCGATAGAAAAGGTCCTCCCGGAATCGTCCTTCGGCGACCCGCTGTTCGAGGTCCGCGTTCGTGGCGGCGAGTACGCGCACCTGCACGTGCTGCGGCCGCGAGTCGCCGACGGGCAGAATCTCACCCTGCTCCAGGAAGCGCAGGAGTTTCGGCTGCACGTCACCGGGAAGGTCGCCCACTTCGTCCAGGAACAGCGTGCCGCCCGCCGCCTCGCGGATGAGGCCGCGCTGATCGGTGACGGCGCCGGTGAACGCGCCGCGCCGGTGCCCGAAGAGCTGGCTGTCGGCGAGCTCCCGCGTTGCGCTCGTGCAGTTATAGGGCAGGTAGGTCTCGCCGGCCCGCGACGAGCCGTAGTGGATGGCGCGCGCCACCAGGTCCTTGCCGGTGCCGCTTTCGCCGGTGATGAGCACCGTCAGGTCGTGCTCCCGGAGTCGCTGAATCTGTTCGACGACGCGGGCCATCGTGGCGCTGGCGCAGATGAAGCCCGGCAGGATCGGTTCAAGCGACGGCCCCCCATCCGCGGGTGGGGCGGAGCGGCGTTCCCGCGAGGCGCAGAGGTCGAAGCCCTGTCGGGCCACGGCGGCCAGCAGGCGCAGGCGTCGTCGAACGGTTTCCGAGATCGGTTGCGCGGGCAGCACCACGGCGCCGCGCTCGCCCGAGCCGTCGCGGCCGAGGGACTCGTGCCACAGCCCGCCGCGGCCGGAGAGGGCGGTCTCGACCATCGCGGAGGCGGCATCCTCCGCACAGTGCGTCGCGGCGAGCACGGTGACCTTCCCCGCGGTGGAGCGCACATAGATCACGGCCGCCTCCGCGCGCGCTGTGTCCCGCAGAGCGGCGGCGGCTTCCCTGGGCAGCAGGCCGGGGACCTGCGCCGCATCCACGAGTCGGCGGACGACCGCGTCGTCCGCGTCGACCGTCAGGCTCAGGTTCTCGCCGGTGCCTCCGGACGCCACGGCGACCGCGGCGGCGCGGCTGTCCGCTAGGTCCCGCGCGGCTCCGAGCGTCTGGAACACCTGTGCGGCCGCATCGAGGTGCCTCGTCGCCAGCGAGCGGTCGCCTGTGTGCGCGGCCAGGCGCCCGAGCGCGAGATGCCCGAGGGCGGCCTGATAGCGTTCTGCAAGCAGGTCGCAGATCTGGATGTTCTGGGACAGGTCGTGGTGGGCTTCCGCCAGGTGGCCCTCGCGCTCGTGGACGCCAGCGCGCACGCGGAGCAGCTCGGCCCAGAGCCCGGGCGTGGCATCCGCGTTCACCACCGCTTCGCACGCGGCGACCTGCGCTTGGGCCACGGCGGTCTGCCCGAGGGCGACGGCCGATTCCGCCGCGATCAGGCGGGCCTGCACGGCCTCAACCGGTGGGATGCCGGACTCGGCGAGCATCGTGGTGGCCTGCGCGTGGGCATCGGCGTGGCGGCCACGCCGGAGAGCCAGTCGCGCGGCGAGCACCTTGAGCGACCACTCGTACCACCGGCTGGTGCGCGTGCCGGAATCGCGGAAGGCGTCGCGGGCGTGCGTCAGGCTTCGCTCGGCCTCGTTGTAGGCGCCGGTCAGCAGATGGACCTGCGCCAGCGTGTCGTGCACGGCGCCGGTCGTCTCGCGGTACTGCACGGAGCTTCTCAGGTCGAGCGCACGGCGGAGGACGGCTTCCGCCCGGGCCAGGTGGCCGACGCGCACGCAGATCTGGCCGAGCGAGGCGAGCGCGACGGCGAGGCCGTGATTGGACCCGGCCGATTCATGGAGCCGCACGGCCTGCTCGGCCAGCGCGAGTGCTTCATCGTGCCGGTGGCGCACCATCGCCACGTTGGCCTGGTTGTGCAGGATGGCGCCGAGCACATCGGTCGCGCCGACGGCCGAGGCCAGCCGTTCGGCGTGACGGAGGGCGGCGAGCGCTTCGTCGTAGCGGCCTGCCTGACCCAGTTGCACGGCCGAGAGCGAGTGGACGAGGGCGAGGTGACGCCGGTCGCCGGCCGCGTGCAGCGCCGAGGATGCCCGCGCGAGGTGTTCCCGCACGGTCGCGTCGTCGCCCATCTTCTCGTAGCAGTGGGCCAGCTCGTAGTGCGCCAGCCCGATGGCCCGGGAATCGTGGGCGGCGTCGGCGTGGCGGAGGGCGCGCTGGTGGAGCGCGATGGCGCGCGACGGCTCACCGCGCTCGAAGGCGACGCGGCCGTGCAGCCGCCAGAGACCGGACAGGGGCAGCGTGCCGGGCGTGTCGCCGAGGGCATCGGGCGCGCGGCCGAGGGCGCGGGAGGCTTTCGGCAGGTCGTCCTGCAGCAGCCACGCTTCCGCGAGCGCCGTTCTGACCGTCAGGCTGTCGGCGGGGTGGTTCTCGACGACCGGTGCGAGCGGCTCCAGGAGGCGGACGGCCTCGGGGCCCTGTCCCTGTTCAAGCGCACGGAGAGCTCGCTGAAGCACATCGAGCTGCTCGTGGCTCAGCACAGCCGGGAGTATACCGAGTATCCACCGTGCCGACAGGCACGGACGCGGGTCGCGCTACAGCCCGACGGCGGCGAGGGCCTGTTCCAGCTCTGCCGCCGTACCCCCGGTTTCGAGCAGCACGGCGTGGCGCCCGGCCGCGTTCAGCGCGGCGAGGTCGGCCCGGGCCTGGGCGAGCTGAAGGGTCGCGAACGAGAACGCCTGCCCTGGAATGGCCAGGTCGTCGGACGGCTGCATCGCGATCAGCAGGAACCGGCCGCCGGCCGGCCCACCCTTGTGCAGTTGTCCGGTGGAGTGCAGGTAGCGCGGGCCGTAGCCGAGCGTCACGGGCGCGCTGGTCTCGGCGCCCAGCCTGTTCACCAGGCCGTGCAGCACGGCCTGGGTCGCCGGGTCGTCGGGGTCGGCATACGCGAGGACGGCGAGGTAGCGGGTGTCCGGGTCGGTCAACACCCGCCTGACCGGTACTGCGGTGTCGACGGCATCAGAGCAGCCCAGGCGCTGGTCGCCCGCGGTCGTCTGGCGGGGCGCGTCAGGCAGCACGCGCTCGGCCGCGTAGCGGCGCAACAGGCCTTCCGTGGCGGACTTCGTGCTCTGGACGTCCGGCTGGTCGAACGGATTCACGTCCATCAGCAGGCCGCAGATCGCCGTGGCGAACTCCCACCGGAAGAACTCGCCGCCGATGGCCGAGGGGGCACCGAGCGTGATGCGGGCGAGGGGTGTGCCGCTTGCCGCGAGCGCATCGATCACGGCGGCCTCGGCCGGTTCCTGCACCAGCTCGAGGACGATCGCGCCGCGACCCGCGCGCGCCGCACGTCGAGGCGCCTCCATCACGGGCAGCACACCGAGTCCCGACTTGCCGGTGCTCTCGGCGACGAGCTGTTCGACCCAGAGGCCGAACCGCTCGAGGCG
>JBIKWH010000128.1:0-5856 GCA_044356435.1 Vicinamibacterales bacterium | reverse complement strand
CGGCCAACCCGCGCGTAGAGCGGCGTGACCAGCCCGAGCCAGAGACTGCTGAGCCTGGGCGTCAGCACCGGGACCTCGATCATGATGCGACGGAGGCCGCGCTGGCGGGCGTACTCCTGCATCATCCCGCGGTAGGACACGCGATCCGCGCCGCCGACCTCCACGACGAGGCTCTCCGTCACGTGCACGTCGAGCGCCGCAAGCAGGTAGGCCAGCAGATCCTGAATGGCGATCGGCTGCGCCATCACGGACACCCACCGGGGCATCACCATTACCGGCAGGTGTTCCGTCAGCGCCCGGACCATCTCGAACGACAGACTGCCGGATCCGATCACGATGGAGGCGCGCAGCTCGATCGTCGTGACCCCGGACTCGCGGAGGATGCGCCCCACCTCCTGCCGGCTGCGGAGGTGCGGCGACAGGTCGGCGGACTCGTCGCCCAGCGCGCCGAGATAGATGATTCGGCGGACGCCGGCGATCCGCGCCGCCGCCGCGAAGCAGACCGCCCCCTCGCGTTCGTGCGCCTCGAAGCCTGTGGCCTCGCCCATCGCGTGGACGAGGTAGTACGCCGTGTCGATGCCCTGCAGCGCCAGGACCAGCGACGCCTGATCCCGCACGTCGCCGCGCACCACGCTCGCACCCGGCGGGAGCCGCTGTTCGAGATAGCCGGGGTTGCGCGCCAGACAACGGACAGCGTGGCCGCGCGCCGCCAGCATCGTGAGCAGCCGCCCGCCCACATAGCCGGTCGCCCCCGTGAGCAGGATCGTCGGGTCAGACATCGTGATGCCCGATGCGCGCCAGTTGGGCGAGGTAGGCATCAAAGTCCTTCAGCACCCGCGGACCGGACCCGAGCTCGCGCGCGAAGTGTGGCGCGGCGGCGCCACCCACCCAGAGTTCGACGCCGGGGGGCAACTGACGGACGAGCGTGCGCACCTCCCGGACGGTTGCCGCGTCACGCGTGGGAAGCGTCAGACCCAGCACGACCACCTGCGCGCGCGACGCCGTGACGGCGGCGACGATCTCCGTCGCCGGGAGGTCAGGCCCGAGGTACGTGACGTCGGTGCCGGCACTGGCCGCGAGCATCGCCGCGCCGAGAATGCCGAGCTCGTGCCGGTCGCCAGACGGCGTGGCGAACAGCAGCCGCGTGTGGCCGCGTCTCCGCGCGAACAGACGCAGGAAGGAGCCCATCAGGTGGCGCATGGTCGCGGACACCATGTGCTCCTGCGCCATGCGCCCCGGCTGGTGCAACCAGTCCTCGCCGGACGTGCGGATGGCGGGCATCAACACGTCACGCACGAGCTCGACAGGTGGCAGCGACGCGGCCAGCCGCGCGAACTCGACGTCGATCGTGGCGGTGTCGAGCGAGGCCAGCGCCCTGGAGAACGCGGCGGAGTCCCGCGCCGGAGACCGCGGTCCGGTCCGCGCCGGCGCGGGGGCGTGTGTCTCGAGCAGCGTCGTCAGCTCGGCATCGGACAGCGTCGTGGCGCGGCTGATGGCATGCCCCGCTGTGACCGCCCGCTGCAAGAGCTTCAGACGCGAAATGTCGGCGTCCGTGTAGACACGCTGCCGGCCGTCACGCTGGGGCGTCACGGCGCCATAGCGGCGCTCCCAGGCACGAAGTGTGTCGAGCGGCAGGCCGGTCAGCTTCGCCACCGCACGGATCGGGTAGCGCACGCTCCCCGCCCGCGTGCTCATCGATTCACGCTCCAGATGACCATGGCGCAGAGCGCAGAGGCCGCGGTGCCCCATGCGACATCCACGGCCGTCAGGAACAGCGGCCAGTCTCTCAGCGTGGACAGATTGGTGAAGTCGTACACGCCGTAGACGACCAGCCCGAACGCCGCGCCGGTCAGCGCGGCCGAGGTGAGTGAGTCGGCCCTGGAGGTGACGAGCGCCGCCAGGCCCGCGCCCAGGAGGAGGTAGACGACGGCGGCCGCATACCAGTTCGGGGCGAGGCGATCGCCGGCGACGCGCGCCAGGCCGCCGAGTTGCGTCCGGTAGAAGCCGCTCATGAGAAGGCCCAGCCACAGGCCGTCGAGAACCAGGTAGCCGGCGATGCCGGTCAGCGAAGGCAACAGGGTGTGCATGCCCTGACGATAGGCTCTTGTCCCTATTTCGTCAAGTGTTTGTCCAGTTCATTTGGTTGACAAGCAGTGGACGCGATCGTATCGTTGTCCGCATGATGCGCGTGGCGGTCGTCGGATCGGGCATTTCCGGCCTCGCGGCCGCGTGGCTCCTGTCACGCCGGTTCCAGGTCTCCCTGTTCGAGGCGGACAGCCGCCTCGGTGGCCACACCCACACCGTCGAGGTCGACACCGCCGACGGCCGGCTGGCGCTCGACACCGGCTTTCTCGTGCACAACCGGCGGACGTACCCGCATCTCGTCCGGCTCTTCGACGAGCTCGACGTGGCGACGCAGGACTCCGACATGTCCTTCTCGGTTGTCGATCCGCAGTCCGGCCTCGAGTACGGCAGCCGTGGCGCCGCCGGGTTCTTCGCGCAGCCGCGGAACATCCTCCGACCCGCGCACTACCGCCTGCTGTCCGAGATCGTCCGGTTCAACCGCGAGGGACAGGCCCTGCTGACGCGGGCCGGCTACGAAGGCCTCACGCTCGGGGACTTCCTGGCCGAGCGGCGCTTCGACACGACCTTCACCCGGCACTACCTGCTGCCGATGGCCTCGGCCATCTGGTCCGCGCCGCTGGACGCGATGACCGCGTTTCCGGCGTTCACGTTCCTCCGCTTCTTCCAGAACCACGGACTGCTCGGCCTCACGGGGCAGCCGACGTGGCGCGCGGTCGTCGGCGGCAGCCATCGCTACATCCCGGCGCTCACCGCCCCGCTCTCCGGCCGGGTCTTCACGGGCACACCGGTCGAACGGATCACGCGGGAGTCCGACGGCGTCACGGTGCGATTCACAACGCGGGCGCCGGAGTCCTTCGACCACGTGGTCCTCGCCTGTCACGGGGACCAGGCGTTGCGCCTGCTGGGCGATCCGTCGGACGTGGAACAGTCCGTGCTCGGCCAGTTCCGGACCTCATCCAACGAGGCCTGGCTCCACACGGACGAGTCGTGGCTGCCCGCGAATCCGCGCGCACGGGCGTCCTGGAACTATAGACTCGCCGACGATGACGACTTGCCGCCGACGGTGACCTACGACCTGAACCGACTGCAGGGCCTGCGCACGGCGCGCCACTACTGCGTGACCTTGAATCCCGGGCGGCCGATCCCGCCCGACGCGGTGCTGGGGCGCTTCACGTACCGGCACCCGCTCTACGACGTGGCCGCCGTCCGCGCGCAGACCCGCTGGCCCGCGGTGAGCGGCGTCAACCGGACGCACTTCTGCGGAGCGTACTGGGGCTGCGGCTTCCACGAGGACGGCCTGAACTCCGCGATCCGCGCGGCCGCCTCGCTGGGGGTGCGCTGGTGATCGCCTCTGCGCTCTATGTCGGCACGCTCCACCATCGCCGCCGGGGCGAGGTTCCGCACCAGTTCACGATGCGCACGTTCATGCCGCTGCTGGACGTCGACCGCCTGGCGGAGCTGATGCGCGTGTCCTGGTGCACGAGCCTGAACCGCTGGAACTGGGCCACCTTCGATGACCGCGATCACCTGGGCGATGCCCGGCAGCCGCTCCGCGCGCGCCTCGAAGCCAGCGCCCGCTCGGCCGGTATCGCACTCGACCCGTCGCACCGGATCTTCCTGCTGACGCACCTGCGGTACCTCGGGTACTGTTTCAACCCGGTCTCGTTCTACTACGTCTGTGATGACGCCAACGCCGTGCGCCTGGTGCTCGCGGAGGTGCACAACACCTTCGGCGGCACGCATCTCTACTGGCTGCGGCCGGCGGAGGCCGGCGGGCTGTTCCGCGCGCGCGCGGAGAAGGCGTTCTACGTCTCGCCGTTTCTGCCGGTCGATCTCGAGTACGCCTTTGTGCTGACCGCCCCGGGAGACCGCCTGACCGTGCGCATGGAAGCATCGCGCGCCGGACGGATAGTCTTCGACGCGACACTGGCTCTGGAGCGGCGACCGTGGACGTCAGGGAGCCTCCTCCGGCAGCTCGCGCGGATGCCGGCGGCGACCGTGGCGACCACGGTGGGGATTCACTGGCAGGCGCTGCGGCTGTGGTGGAAGGGCGCACGCGTCGTGCCGAGGCTCACGCGGAATGGTGAAGGCGAGCGCCTGGCCTGGACGACACAGACGAAGACGGGAGCAGCGACGCGCTGACGCGTTCGCGGGAGAGCACGATGCTGAACGGACTCGCGCGGGAGATCGCGCTGGCGGGGTTGAAACGACTGACTGACGGGCGGCTGCGGGTGCTGACGCCCGGTGGGGCATTCGAGTGCGGGACACCGACCGACCTCGACGCCGAGGTCACGGTGCACGACGATCGCTTCTTCCGCCGCGTGGTGACCCGCGCCGATATCGGGCTCGGCGAGGCCTACATGGACGGCGACTGGACAACGCCAGACCTCGTCGCTGTCTGCCGCGTGCTGCTCCGGAACCGTGCCGCCTTCGAGGGCCGGCTGTCCTGGTCCGCCGTCGCCTCGGAAGCGATCGGCGCGGTAGCCCGCCGTCTGCGCGACAACTCGATTGCCGGGAGCCGGCGTCACATCCACCATCACTACGACCTCGGCAACGAGTTCTTCCAACTGTTTCTCGACTCGGAACTCCGCATGTACTCGTGCGGCTACTTCCGCTCCGGACACGACTCGCTCGAAGCGGCGCAGACCGAGAAGGTCGACCGTGCGTGTCGTCTGCTCAACCTCGGACCGGACGACCACCTGCTCGAGATCGGGAGCGGCTGGGGCGGCCTGGCGGCATGGGCGGCGACGCGCTACGGGTGCCGCGTAACCACGACCACTGTCAGCGAGGAGCAGTACCGCTACGTCCGGGACTGGAAGGCCTCGGCCGGCGCCGCGGGCGATCGGGTAGAGGTCCTCAAGACCGACTACCGCCAGCTCACCGGACAGTTCGACAAGGCCATCAGCATCGAGATGTTCGAGGCCGTGGGCCTTCGCCACTACGACGACTACTTCGGCGCCGTCGACCGCCTGCTGAAACCCGGCGGGTCGATGCTGCTGCAGACGATTACGGTGAGCGACCAGTGGTTCCCGCGCTACCAGGGCTCACCGGACTGGATCGAAAAGTACATCTTCCCGGGCGGCGAGCTGGCCTCGATGGGCGAGGTGCAGAAGAGCCTCGCGCGCTGCACGTCCCTGTCGCTCTACTCGGCCGAGAACTTCGGCACGCACTACGCGCGGACCCTGCGCGAATGGCGGACGCGCTTCTTCGCCCGTATCGACGACGTGCGCGCGCTCGGGTTCGACGATCGGTTCATCCGCATGTGGGAGTTCTACCTCGCGAGCTGCGAAGCCGCCTTCCTCGAGCGTCACTGCGGGCTCTACCAGGCGCTCCTCGTCAAGAACGGCAGCCGCACGCGCCAGTTCAACGAGCCGTGGGGCGTCGAGCAGATGGTCTCCGCCGGAACGAGTCGCCCCGGGCTGACGGAGCCGGTCGCGTGACCGGCGCGCAGACCGTCCACGACGAAGTGGTCCGCGGCCTGGCCGCCGACGTCGAGCGTCAACTGCGGATGCTGGCGGCGCCGGCCGACGCCTGGCAGCCGTCCGACTATCTCCCCGACTTCGCCTCCGACAGTTGGCACGCGACACTGACCGCGCTCCGGACAGAGGCCGCCCGACTGCCGGAGGCCGTGCTGGTCGCGCTCGTCGGCGATACGGTGACCGAAGAAGCGCTGCCCAGCTACGCGATGGCGCTCAACCAGCTCGTGCAGGACACGCAGGGCACGGCGACAGGACCGTGGCCGCGATGGCTGCGCGGCTGGACCGCCGAGGA
>JBIKWH010000127.1:0-5892 GCA_044356435.1 Vicinamibacterales bacterium | reverse complement strand
GATCGGGCCCCGCGTGCCACCAGCCGCGCCGCGACGGACAAGCCCAGCGCGCCGGTACCGCCGGTCACCAGATACGTCGCGTCACCGTGCAGCCGCAGCGGCCCGCTCGCGACATCGTCGAGCCGCGCGGAGACGGCCAGTCGCGCGGCGTAGATCCGGTCCGCGCGGACGACCAACTGGTCTTCGACGAGTGTGAGCGGGAGACAACTGATCAGATCCCGCACGGGATGGAGGGACTGCGGATCCAGGTCGATCAGGCCGCCCCAGAGGTCCGGATGCTCGACGCCGACGACCTTGCCCAGGCCCCAGAGCGGCGCCTGCAGCACGGCCGGTTCGCGATCCCGGGTGCCGATCGCGACGGCGCCGCGCGTGACGATCCAGAGCCGCGCGCCGTGCGCGGGGGCGGCGCTCATCGCGCGTACAACAGCCGCCACGCTCAGGCAACTGTCGATCGTGGTCTGCTCGACGGCGTCGGCATCAAGCGCGGTGTCGCGCGCGGGGGCGTCCAGGCCGCCGACATAGACGACGCCGGCCAGTTCGTGCGCGCTGGCGATCTCGAGCGCGCGGGCCAGCGACGCGTCGTCCACGGCCGGCTCGGCCACGACGGCGCCGTGCGTCCGCAGTCCCGCCGCGATGGCGGCCATCGTCTCCGCCGTGTGCCCGCCGCAGACGACCCACGCCGTCGCGGGTCCGTCGCCGTGAGCCGGCGCTTCGACCGGGGCGATCTCATCCCACCAGACCTCGTAGGCGTGGTCGCCCGCGGCTGCCCGTTCGCTGGCTGAGGGCGCGGCGTCGATCCAGTACCGTTTGCGCTCGAAGGGGTACGTCGGCAGCGAGACGCGTGAGCGGGGAGACGGGTCCCAGGCCCGCCAGTTGACGCGTGTGCCGGCGACATGCAGCGGCGCGATCGCGCGGCGCACGGCATCCCACTCCGAGCGTCCGCGACGCAGACCGGTGAGCCAGAGGCCTTCGCCGAGCGGATCGACCGAGGCCGCGCCGGCCGTCGCCAGACCCGCCGTGGGGCCCACTTCCACAAACGTCCGGCAGCCCTCCGTCCACAGCCGCTCGATCGCCTCGCTGTAGCGCACGGGCTGGCGGACGTGGGTCGCCCAGTAGGAGGCGGGCAGCGTGGAGATCGCCTCTCCCGTCACCGTGCTGATCCACGTGCGCGCCGGGGGCCGCGCCGGCGCGTGATCCGTCAGCGCCCGCCACTCGGCCAGCATCGGCTCCATCTCCGCGGAGTGGAACGCCTGCGCGCCGTCCAGGAGCCGCGCGGAGATGCCCTCGCGCGTGGCCGCGCCGACGATCGCCTCCACGGCGTCCGCGGGCCCGGCGATGACCGTCTGCGTGGGTCCGTTGATGGCCGCGACCGCCACCGTGTCGTGAGACGCGGTCAGCGGCAGCACGCGGGCGTGGGGAGCGAGAAGTACGGCCATGCGGCCACCGAGGGGCTGCATCAGCCGGCCGCGCGCGGCCACCAGCCGGCATGCCGCCTCGATATCCAGGACGCCCACGGTGACAGCCGCGCCGAACTCGCCGACGCTATGGCCGACCACCGCCGTGGCCTGGACGCCCAGGCTCTCCCACATCTGCGTCAGCGCATACGACACGGCCAGCCCGGCTGGTTGCGCGTACTCGGTGCGCTCGAGCAGCGCGCGCCCGGACTCGGCGTAGAGGACATCGGCGAGCGGGACCGGCAGATCCTGCGCGAGCGCGGCCGAACACCGCTCGATCGCCTCGCGGAAGACGGCATGGGAGGCGTGGAGTTCGCGGCCCATGCCCCACCACTGCGCGCCCTGGCCCGGGTAGATGAACGCGACCGCCGTCGAGTCGCGGGCCTCGGTGTGTCCCTGCCAGACGCCGTCGCGGATGCCGCCCGCGGCGATGGCCGCCAGGCCCTGCCGGGCTTCCTCGGCCGTGTCCGCGGCGATGGCCGCGCGCACATCGAAGTGCGTGCGGCCGCGCGCCGCCGTGGCGCAGACGTCAGGCCACGCGGCGCCGCCGCCGGATGCGCCCTCAGACGGCGTGTCCGCCGCGATCGCGGCCGCGTAGCGTTCCGCCTGCGCGCGCAGCGCGGGCACCGTGCGCGCGGAGAGCAGCAGGAGACCCCGGCCGCCCGCGTCGGAGCCGTCCTCCCGCGTGAGCGCCCGCTCCGCGCCGGATGGCGCAGGCGGTCCCTCGAGGACGACATGGGCGTTGGTGCCGCCGAAGCCGAACGCGCTGATGCCCGCGTAGACGCTCGTGTCCGGCGATCCCCACGGCGTCGGCGCGACGGGGATCTCGATCCCGGCGTCCTTCCACCCGAAGTACGGATTGGGCGTTCTGAAGTGGAGGTGTGGCGGAATCACGCGGTGCTGCATCGCCAGCACCACCTTCAGCAGCCCCGCGATGCCGGCTGCGGCCTCGAGGTGGCCGATGTTGGTCTTGACCGAGCCCACACGGAGCGGCGCGGCCGCGGTCCGGGCCGAGCCGAGCGCGGCGGTCAGCGCCTCCAGCTCGATCGGATCGCCGAGCGCCGTGCCCGTACCGTGGGCCTCGACGTAGGACACCTGTTCCGGCCGCAGACGCGCCTGTGCCACGGCCCGGCGCACCACGTCCTGCTGGGATGGTCCGTTCGGCGCGGTGAGCCCGTGGCTGCGTCCGTCCTGATTGACGGCCGACCCGCGGATGACGGCCAGCACGCGATCGCCGTCCTCGCGCGCCGCCGCGAGCGGTTTGAGCAGCACGACACCGCAGCCTTCGCCGCGGACGTAGCCATCTGCCGAGGCGTCGAACGTCTTGCAGCGCCCGTCCGGGGCCAGCATCTGCGCGTCGGTGAAGATCGCCGACCACTCGGGCGAGAGCACGAGGTTGACGCCTCCCGCGATCGCGACCTCGGATTCACCGAGGCGCAGGCTCTGGCAGGCCAGATGCACGGCGACGAGCGACGACGAGCAGGCGGTGTCCACAGCCACGCTCGGCCCCCGCAGGTCGAGCGCATACGAGAGCCGGTTGGCCGCGATGCTCACGGCGTTGCCGGTACCGGACCACGCATCCGTGCCCACGCCCGCCTTGATCTGGAGCCGCGAGTAGTCATTGGAGCTGATGCCGATGAACACGCCCGCCCGGCTCCCGGCCGCGGAGGAGGGCGCGATCCCCGCGTGCTCGAAGGCCTCCCAGGTCGTTTCGAGCAGCAGACGCTGCTGCGGATCCATGCTCATCGTCTCGCGAGGCGAGACACCGAAAAACGCGGCGTCGAAGCCATCCACCTGCGTGAGGAAGGCGCCGGCACGCTCCCGCTGGTGCGCGGCGTCCGTCGTGGTCTCGAGCGGCACGCGCGATTCCGGCAACCGGCCGACGGCGTCCACGCCGTGTCGCAGCAGTTGCCAGAACGCCTCGGGGGTATCCGCGCCCGGAAGACGGCAGGCCATGCCGATGATCGCGATGCCATCGGTTCCGGCGGTCGCGTCGGTGGGCACCGGTGCTGCCGAGGCAGGCTCGCCGGAGAGCGCCGTCGCGAGCGCGTTGATGTTCGGGTAGTCGTAGGCCACACCGGCCGGGACGGGCCGGCCCAGCCACTGCTGCAGCTCCTCCGCGAGGCTGACGGACGCCAGCGAGTCCAGGCCGTAGCGCGAGAACGGTTCGTCCGGATCGACGCGGCCGACCGGAACCGCGGCGGCGCGCGCGAGATGGGCGATGAGCCAGTCGCGGACCGCCTCCCGACTCCGTTGGGTGGGCGGCGGCGCGTCCAGGGACGCCTCGGCCGAGGCCTGGCCGTGCCACTGGGCGACGATCTGCAGCTCGCCGGAGAGAAAGGCCGCGCGGCAGGCGCGCCGCTGGATCTTGCCGCTCGATGTCTTCGGCACCGTGGCCGGCTTCACGAGCACGATCGCGTGGATCTGCAGCTCGTGCTCTTCGGCGACAGCCTGCCGGATGTTCGCGACGACCTCGTCGACCGACAGCCGCCGTAGCGCCGTTCGCTCGACCTCGGCGACGAGCACCAGTTGTTCCTCACCGGAGGCGTCGACGGAAAACGCGGCACTGCACCCGGCCCGCAGCGCCGGATGCGACTGCTCGGCGCTCAGCTCGATGTCCTGCGGGTAGTGATTCTGGCCCCGGATGATGACGAGATCCTTCAGGCGGCCGGTGATGAAGAGCTGGCCGTCTCGGACAAAGCCCAGATCGCCGGTGCGCAGGTAGGGTCCCGCTCCAGACACCAGCGCCGCGCGGAAGGTCTCCTCCGTGGCGGCCTCGCGGCGCCAGTAGCCCCGCGCGACGCTGTCGCCGCCGAGCCAGATCTCGCCGACGGCGTCGGGAGCGCACGCGGTGCCCGACTCCGGATCAACGATGACGACGTCGACACCGGGTGCCGGAAGCCCGCAGCCGACCACCGCGACGGACGGGCGGCCCGGCGCGGCCTCCACCAGGCGATTGGCGCCGAGTTCCGCCGGGTCGAGCTGCACGATGCACGGCGGGTCCGGCATCGGCAGACCGCTCGCGTGCAGCGTGCCTTCCGCGAGCCCGTAGGCCGGGCAGAACGCCGTGGGATCGAAGCCGTGCGGTTCGAACAGCTCCGAGAAGCGGCGCATCGTCGCGGCGCGGACCGGCTCGGCCGCGTTGAGCGCCATGCGCCACGACCGCAGATCGAGCCCGGCACGTTCCTCGGCGGGGACCTTCGCGGCCGCCAGGTCGTACGCGAAGTTCGGCGCGAGGCTGTGCGTCGCGCGGTACCGCGTGATGGCCTGCAGCCAGCGTCGCGGGCGCTGGACGAACGCCGTTGGCGACATCATCACGCAGTGCGTGCCCGTGTAGAGCGGCTCGAGCACGCCGAAGACGAGGCCCAGATCGTGGAAGGTCGGCAGCCACGTGACCATCACGCTCTCCGGGCCCATCTCCCAGCGCAGGCGGAGACCCTCGAGGTTGTGGAGCAGATTGGCGTGCGAGACCATCACGCCCTTCGCGTCGCCGGTCGACCCGGAGGTGTACTGCAGGAACGCGAGGTCGGCCGGCTGCACGGTGGGCCGCACCCAGGCGGACGGATCTGCGTCGCCGAGCGCGTCGGTCGCCATCCACTCGAGGCCGGGGAAGCGCGCGGTCTGTTCGGCGCGCCGGTGCAGGTTCGAGATGAGGTTGGCGGTCGTCAGCGCGAGACGCGGCGCGGCGTCGTTCGCGATGGAATGCAGCCGCGAGAAGCTCTGATTGGCCTTCGGCGGGTAGGCGGGCACGGCGACGACGCCCGCGTAGACGCACCCGAAGAACGCCGTCACGAAGTCGAGGCTCGACGAATAGAGCATCAGGGCGCGCTCGCCCTGCATGCCGGCCCGCTGGAGCGCGGCCGCGATCGTGCGCGCACGCCGATCGAGATCGGCAAACGTCACGCGCACGCCTTCGTGCTCCCCGTCCTGCAGATACGTGAACGCCGGAGCCGACGGCTGGCTGGCGGCGCGCGCCGTCACGAGATCGAGCAGGGTCGGGAAGGCGGGTGTCAGGACCGCGGGTGGTGTACGCACGACGCTTGTGGATCGTTCCGAATCAGTCACGGGAGAACGGACGGTCCGCTATATATATACAATGCAGCCCATGCGCACGATGGCTGTCGTCAACATGAAAGGCGGCGTCGGCAAGACCACGACGGCAGTGCATGTGGCGTCGGGCCTCGCTGGCCGTGGTCGCAACGTGCTGCTCATCGATACGGATCCCCAGGGCAACATCGGCCACGCGCTGAACCTCCATCCCATTCGCACCATTCGCGACCTGATGGTTGGCGACGCCACCGCGGAAGAGGCTATTATCCGCGCGGTTCGGCCCCATCTCGACGTGATCGGCGCGAATACCTCCGCCTTCGCCCTCGAGCAGCAGCTCGCCGGCGCGCCACAGCGCGAGACCATCCTCAGTCGCCGCCTTCGTGGAGTG
>JBIKWH010000275.1:0-3713 GCA_044356435.1 Vicinamibacterales bacterium | reverse complement strand
GTGGAAGAGCCCGACGCAGCCGTTGCCGATGGAAGGACAGCCCCGCGCGCTGTTCGAGCGGCTCTTCGGAGCAAGCCGGAGCACCGACGCCGTGACGCGCCGGGCCTATCTGGCCAAGAACCGCAGCATTCTGGATTCGCTGGATCGCGAGATTGCGAGCCTGTCGCGGTCGCTGGGTGCCGCGGACCGGCAGCGTCTCGGCGGCTATCTCGAGTCGGTGCGTGACGCCGAGCAACGGATCCAGAAAGCGGAATCACAGCTGTCGAGCACGTTGCCCGTGGTCGACCGCCCATCGGGTTTCCCGGGCAGCTACGAAGAGTACGCCCGGCTGATGCTCGACCTGATCGCGCTCGCGTATCAGATCGACAAGACCCGGGTGGCGAGCTTCATGTTCGGCCGGGAGCTCAGCCTGCGGACGTTCCCGGAGATCGGCGTCCCCGACCCGCATCACCCGACGTCCCACCACTCGAACGACCCTGTGAAGCTGGAGAAGCAGGCGAAGATCAACATCTTCCATCTGCAGCTCTTCACGCGCTTCCTCGAGAAGATGCAGGCGACGCCCGACGGTGACGGATCCCTGCTTGATCATTCCCTCTTCCTCTACGGGAGCGGCATGAGCAACTCGGATCAGCACTCACCCTACGACCTGCCGCTCGTGCTCTTCCCCGGATCACTCTCCGGCATCCGCGGCGGCCGGCACCTGCGCTTCAAGCAGGGCACGCCCGTCACGAATCTGCACCTCACCATCCTTGAGCAGATGGGCAGCAGGATGGAGCAGCTCGGTGACAGCAACGGGGAGCTGAACCTGCTGACCGCCCTGTGACCCTGGCCGCGCGCGCCCTGCTGGTCGCCGTGTCAGCCGTGCTGGTCATGGCCGCCGCGGGCGCCCAGGGGTGGCTGGCGGCCCAGAGCCAGGCGCCGCTTGCTGGCGGAGCCGTCGCGCACGTCGGGGTCGTCGTGCGAGACGTGGAGCGCGCCGCCCGCGAGTACGCCGATCTGTTCGGGGTACCGGTTCCCGTGGTCCGCGACGTGCCGGCGCCGCCGTTTCCCCAGGGAACGACGGGGGATCGGCGTGCCCATCCGCGCGTCGCCCACCTCCAGCTTGCCAACACCGCGATCGAGTTGCTCGAGCCCGTCGGAGGGTCCAGTCCCTGGCGGGACCATCTCGATCGGTACGGAGAAAGCCTCCACCACATCGCGTTCACCGTGCCTGACGTGCCGGCTTCGGTGGACGCGCTGGTCAAGGCCGGCGGCGCGCATGTCCTTGGCGATGCCACGTACGTCGCAGCCTATGTGGACATGCGCCCGGTGCTCGGGTTCACCGTGGAATTGATCCGTGGCGCTGGGGCTTCCGCGCCGGCGCCTGCCTCCCCGGCTCCAGCGCCGTCTCGCCTGGGCACCGGCCGCGTGGGGCACATCGGCATCTTCGTTCGAGACGTGGACACTGCCGCGACGCTCATGGCCCGCCTCATGGGCATGAACCTGCCGCCGCTGGTGAAGAACACGGCCCGCCGTGTATTCCCCCGGGGCTACGATGGCGACCTGGATGCCCACCCGAAGATGTATACGTTCCGGGAATCCACGCTGCCCCTGGAATTCGCGGAGCCGCAGGGTGGGCGCAGTCCGTGGCGCAATCATGTCGACAAGTACGGGCCATCGATCCACCATGTCGCGCTGGCTATTGACGGCATGGCGGAGACCGTCGGGTATACCGAGTCGAAGGGTGGCACCGTCGTACTCGGCCCTGGCCCCGGTTACGCCTTCGTCGAGATGCCCGCCCTTGGTATCGCGTTCGAGTTGAACGGCAAGTAGTAGGAGCGTGTGATGACAAAGCGCCTGCGTGTTCTCGTCGTCTGTGCCGGTATCGTGGCCCTGGCAGCGGCCGCCTCGTATCGGACGGTGCAGGCCAGGCCCGACCGGGTCTCTGTCGAGGACTTCGTGGAGATTCAGCGCCTGCTCTGGGACAACCACATGGGCTACGACTTTGCCGTGCGGGACAACGGCGACATGTGGACGAACACCTTCCTGCCGGACGCGAAGATCGACAACGACAGCGGCAAGGTCCACTTGTCCGGCCACGAGCAGATCCGGCGCTACGCGACGGACCCCGTCAAGGCGAATCCGGCGCGCCGTCTGCGCCACTGGACATCGACGTTCCAGGTCACGCCGAATGCCGAAGGCGCCATCCTGCAGGCTTTCTATCTGACCACCTCCGACGACGGCAAGACGGGGTTCGTGATCGGCGGTGAAGGCCGGTACGAAAGTCAGGTCGTCAAGACGAAGCAGGGGTGGAAGATCAAGCACCACGTCATTCACGGCGAAGGAAGCGTGGCGGCCGTGCCAGCGCGGACCGCCGGCAGGTAGGAGCCGGACGTGCCTGGACTAGTAGGGAGAATCCTCATGCGCAGAAGCAATGCCGCGTTGCTGGTCCTGCTCGGCATCATGACTCCGCGGGCTGCGGATGCCGCCACACCGTCAGCGGTCGCGGTCTCCGAACAGCGCGCGCTCCTCGACAAGTACTGCGCCGGGTGCCACAACGACCGACAGAAAGCCGGGGGATTGACGCTGTCCGGCCTCGACCTCCAGGCGCCGGCCGCGCATGCGGAGACCCTCGAGAAGATCGTCCGGAAGCTGCGGACGAAGTCCATGCCTCCGAGCGGCATGCCGAGGCCCGACGCCGGCACGCTCAATCAGTTCACGGCCGGCCTCGAGACTGCGCTCGACGACGCCGCGGCGAAGCGGCCGGATCCCGGACGTCCTGCCGTGCACCGCCTGAACCGCACGGAGTACACCAACGCGATCCGGGACCTGCTGAGCCTGGAGATCGACGGGGCGGCCCTGTTGCCTCCGGACACCCAGGGGTTCGGCTTCGACAACATTGCCGACGTGCTCTCGACGTCGCCCGGTCTGCTCGAGCGCTATCTCATCGCGGCGCAGAAGATCGCCCGCCTCGCCGTGGGTGATACGTCGATCCGCCCGGCCATTCAGACCTACACCCTGCCGTATCTCGTGCTGACCCAGGACGACCGCATGAGTGACGACCTGCCGGCGGGATCTCGTGGTGGCGTGGCGGTGCGTCACTACTTCCCCGTGGACGGCGAGTACGTGATCCGGCTCCGCCTGCAGAAGGCGTATCTGGCGACGAACCCACGCGGGCTCCGGCAGCCCGAGGCGATCGACGTGCGCCTCGATGGTGTGCGGCTCAAGGTCTTCAACCTGGGATCGGCGCCTCCGCCGGTCGATCTGAAGCGGCAGCGCGCGGCCGTCGCCGCCGCGGCCGCCGCCACGTCGGACCTGCTTCCGAGGGCGGTGCGCCCAACAGACAAGGCCACGCAGGGCGTCGACTCCACCGAACAGTCGCGCGAGCGCTTCGCCGTGCCGGAAGATGCCCCGGATGCGCATCTCGACGTGCGATTCCATGCGAAGGCCGGCCTGCGCGTCGTCGGCGTCTCGTTCCAGCGGCGGGCCTGGGCGGCCGAAGGTGTGGGCCCGTCCGTGATGCCGGCGGGCAGCTTCGCGCACGCGTCCGGCAATGAGACCGACACCGGTCACGGCCGCATCGATATGGGGATCGATGCCGTCATGGTCGAGGGCCCCTTCGAGAGCACTCGTCCAGACAAGACTCCGAGCCGCGATCGCATCTTCGTGTGTCGCTCGGAGACCGACGCGTGCGCGTCGCGCATCATCGCCAGGCTGGCCCGAGGCGCCTTCCG
>JBIKWH010000126.1:0-5897 GCA_044356435.1 Vicinamibacterales bacterium | reverse complement strand
CTTTGGCTACCGGGAGGTCACGATGGTGAGCCTACTGGTTGGAGTAGCCTTCGGCATCTGGCACGCCTACCGGGCCCGCCAGCAGTTCTACGATGTGCTTAGCGTGTCGATCGACAGCCGAGACTAACGTTGGAGGCTGCGGAGACAGAGACTCAGTTCTCTGAACACCCGTTCTGCCCGATCAGCGGGCCTCGCGACCGTGGAAGACCCGAAGCATCAGGACGGATCGTCCGTCGTAGCGATACTGCAGCGCGTAAGTGGCGCCGAGAACTCGCAACACGATCTCGCGGTACAGGGTGCCTGGAAGCAAGCGCCGCCCCAGTGTCGGGTGACGCTGCAGCATCTCCGTGCGGGCGATGAGTTCGCGGGCAACGAGCTGAGCGAGGTCGGGGTGCTCGGCGTGGAGAAACGTCGCGAATCGATCGAGGTCGGCGAGGGCCTCCTGTGACCAGTCGAGGTCTACCGTGCCCGCCATGGACGGAAGCTCGTCGTGCCCCAGGTGTGCAGCCACTCCACGACCTGGGCCTGAGGAACGTGTCCGCCCTCGGTGGCGGCGGCCCGGCGGTCCAGTTCGGCGATCTCCGATCTGTCGGCGGTTCGAGTCTCGCCGTCCGCAGCCACCAACTCCGCGAGGAGCTCTCGCACGGTGACGCCACGCTCCTCAGCACGCGCCATCAGGCTGTCAGCCGTCGACTGGTCGATCTCTATACGGACGTACGCGCCCATATGCGACCCTAAAACACGCGCGACTGCGGCAGGGGCCACCAGCGGACCTGGACCTTGCCGATGATGTATTTCTTCGGCACGAAGCCCCAGTGGCGGCTGTCGGAGCTGTTGTTGCGGTGGTCGCCCATCACGAAGGCGTAGCCTTCCGGGATCACCGTCGGGCCGTAGTCGTCGTGGCTCTTGAACTCTTCGGCGATGAACTCGTCGCTGAGCGGCACGTCGTTCACGAACACCTGCCCGTCGACGATGCGCACGGTGTCGCCTTCCTCGGCGATCACGCGCTTCACGAAGCTCTTGTCCGGGTTGAGCGGGTAGTAGAGCATCACGATGTCGCCGCGGCGCGGGTCGGCCAGGCGATAGATCAGCTTGTTGACGATGAGCCGGTCCTGATCCTCGAGCGTGGGCGCCATGCTCTGGCCCTCCACGCGCGCCACCTGGAAACCGAAGGTCACGATGAGCGTGGCGTACACGGCTGCGGAGGCCAGCGTCTTGAACCAGGCCACGACTTCGTCGCGCCACAGCTTGAACCGGGCCAGCGCGGCGGCGGCGACCGGCTGCATGTCCTTGGGCACGGGCCCGGGGTCGGCGTCCGCGCCCAGATTCTCGTGGTAGTGACCGGGCGCGACCTGTCCGGCGAGGCTCTCGACGCCGGTGGTGGCAGTATCCAGCGGGGCGGTCGTTTCCTGCTGGAGGGGTTCGGCTTCACCCGCCTCAGGCGCGGCAGCTAGAGCTTCAGGTACTCCCGCAACCGGCGGGTCTGAGACCGGCTGACCGGGATCTCCGTGCTCTTCGCGTCCTTCATCCGAAGGATGTAGTTCCTGCTGAACCACGGGACGATCTCCTTGATTCTGTTGATGTTCACCAGGTGCGAGCGGTGGACCCGCCAGAAGACCTCCGGGTCGAGCCGCGCCTGGAGTTCATCGAGGGTCCGATCGTTCGAGGTGCCGCTGACGGAGCCCGTCACTATGGTAATCGACTCGTCCACGAGGGAGGCGTAGATGATCTCGTCGGCCCGGACCAGCGTAAACGTCTCGCCGGCCTTGATGGCCACCTGCTCCCGGCGGTCCGGCCGGCCGGCCATGGCCCGGACCAACTGGGCGAGCTGGTCGTTCAGGGGCAGGTCGCCGGGCGTGGCGGCCAGGCGCTTGCGCACCCGCCGGAGGGCCTGTTCCAGCCGGCCGGCGTCGACCGGCTTCAGCAGGTAGTCGACCGCGTTCACCTCGAAGGCCTGAATGGCGTGCTGGTCGTAGGCGGTCACGAACACCACGTTCGGGGGCGCCGGCAGGTCGAGCAGCCGTCGGGCTACCTCGAAGCCGGTCAGACCCGGCATCTGCACATCGAGGAACACGACATCCGGCCGGTGCTGCTCGATGGCCAGCAGGCCGTCCGGCCCGTTGCCCGCCTGCGCCAGCACTTCCACTTCACCCAGTTCGGAGAGCTGATAGCAGAGGTCCTCGCGGGCGAGCGGCTCGTCGTCGACGATGACGGTGCGGAGCGCGGTCATGCGGAGAGCGCCTTCGCGTCGGTCAATTCAGGCACTTCGATACGGGCGCAGGTGCCCTTGCCGGGTTCGCTGGTCATGGTGAGCTGATAGGCGGAGCCGTAGACGACGCGCAGCCGCTCACGCACATTGGCCAGGCCGATGCCGCTCGACATCGGTTCGTTCAGCCGCTCCATCAGCATGCCCATGCCGTCGTCTTCGATCTCGACGATGGCGCGGCCGTGCTCGCGGCGGCTGCGCAGCGTCAGGCAACCGGGGCCGATCTTCCTGGAGAGGCCGTGCTTGATGGCGTTCTCGACGAGAGGCTGGAGCAACATGCTCGGCACGATGATGTCCAGCGTATCCGGCGCGATGTCCTTCTTCACGGTGAGTTTGGGACCGAAGCGGACGACCTCGATGTCCAGGTATTCATCCACGGCGTCCAGTTCCTCGCGGAGCGAGACGAAGTGCTCGTGCTGGCGGATCAGGCGTCGCAGCAAGCCCGACAGCTTGGTGATCACCGTCCGCGCGGTGTCGGGATTGGTGCGGATGAGCGACGAGACAGACGTGAGCGTGTTGAACAGGAAGTGCGGGTTGATCTGGCTCTTCAGCGCCTCCACGCGGGCCGTGAGCAGAAGCTTCTCCTGCTCCTGGAGCCGGTGCTCCACGCGGGCACTGTTCCAGATGCGGATGGGTGTGGCCACGGCCAGCACGGTCGAGAGCACGATCAGCCCCGTCATCCACCACGAGCCGGTCTGCAGGTAGAAGATGCGGTCGATGCCGAAGCGGATACCGAGCCCCTGGCGCAGCAGCTCCAGCGCCACGAGCGAGAGCATCAGCACGAGCTGCCAGTTGGCTTCGAGCCGGCGGACGGAGTGCCAGACATGCCGCCGCAGGTCCACGAAGACGAGGGGGGTAAAGAGCCAGATGGCTTCCTTGGGGCAGACCTCGCGCAGGCCGCCCCCGGCGAAACCGCTGCCGATGACCACGGGAAGGGCGATGAACTCGCCGCCGATGGCCATGGCGGGCACGCTCACCAGCAGGCCGACGAGCGCCCCTGCGTAGGGCCCGGCGATGAGCCCGGCCAGAAACGCCCCTTCCAGCGAGAGGTCCGCCGCCTGGTAGCCGAGGAGCAGCCGCGCCAGCACGCCCACGGCGAGGGGAATGCCGATCGCTCCTGAGAAGACCAGCCGGTCGGGCCAGGCGCGGCGTTCGAAAATGAGGATGTGACGGAATCGCCGGTAGCGGGCCACCATGGTGGCGGTGACGGCCATGACGGCCAGTTTGGCCACCAGCTCGGTGAGCAGGAACTGGTCCGCCGAGAGCAGCCGGGGGCCCTGGGGCATCAGGGCTGCAATTGTAGGTGATAGAATCGACGCTCAACGACCATGATCAAGCCCTTCATTATCGGTTTCGCCACCACGCTCAAGCACATGTTCCGGAAGCCGATCACGGTGAACTACCCGGAACAGAAGGTCCCCATGTTCCCCAAGTACCGGGGGAAGCAGGTCCTGATGCGGGACGAGAACGGGCTGGAGAAGTGCGTGGCCTGCGGCCTCTGTTCGGTGGCCTGTCCGGCCGATGCGATCTATCTGGAGGCGGCGGAGAACGACGGCACGGTGATGGCGGGGCCGCGCTACGCGAAGGTCTACCAGATCCACAAGACGCGCTGCATCTTCTGCGGCTACTGCGAAGAGGCCTGCCCGGTGTCTGCCATCTTCATGGGCAAGGACTACGAGCTGGCGGTCTATAACAAGAACGACTTCGTGTGGGACAAGGCCGACCTGCTGGTGCAGCCGCCGGCAGCGCCGGCCGCCAGCCGAGCCTAGCGTTCCCACGCGTCGCAGGGCGCCGGCGCGCCTTCCACGAGGCCGCCATCCACGATGTCCACATTTCTTGAGACGCTCGATCAGCGGGTGCTCGTCTGCGACGGCGCGATGGGCACGATGCTCTATGCCAGGGGCATCTTCGTCAATCGCTGCTTCGATGCGCTGAACACCTCCGCGCCCGATCTGGTCACCGGCGTGCACCGCGAGTACGTGCGCGCGGGCGCCGATGTCCTCGAGACCAACACCTTCGGCGCCAACCGCGTGAAACTGCGCGGCTTCGGCCTGGCCGACAAGCTCCGCGAGATCAACGTCGAGGGTGCCCGGCTGGCGCGCTCGGCCGCGCGTGGGCAGGTGTTTGTCGCGGGCGCCATGGGGCCGCTCGGTGTGCGCATCGAGCCCTGGGGCAAGACGGGCGTCGACGAGGCGGAGGCTTTCTTCCGGGAACAGGTGGACGCGTTGCTCGAGGGCGGCGTCGACCTGTTCGTGCTCGAAACCTTCCGCGACCTCTCCGAGTTGGGCGCGGCCATCCGCGCCGTGCGCGCCGCGTGCGCGCTGCCGGTCGTCGCCCAGATGACGATCGAGGAGGACGGCAACTCGCTCGACGGCACGCCTCCCGAGGAGTTTGCGCCGGCGCTCGAGGCGCTGGGGGCGGACGTCATCGGTGTGAACTGCAGCATCGGGCCAGCGCCCATGCTCGAGACCATCGAGCGGATCGCGGCCGTCACCAAGGCCCGTCTCTCAGCGCAGCCGAATGCCGGCCGTCCGCGTGACATCGAAGGCCGCAACATCTATCTGACGTCGCCCGACTACTTCGCCAGCTACGCGCGGCGGTTCGTCTCGGCCGGCGTACGTCTGGTGGGCGGCTGCTGTGGCACGAGCCCCGATCACATCCGGCAGATTGCCGGCGCGGTCCGGGCCATGGAGTCGAGTGGCCTTGCGAAGACGTCTCGCGTGGCTCGCGGCGGCGCGGCCCACCATGAGGTCGAGCCGGCGCTGGTGATCGTGCCGCAGGCGGAGAAGTCGGCGCTGGGGCAGGCCCTGGCGGCCGGGCGGTTCGCCACCGTCGTCTCACTGCCGCTGCCCAAGGGGTTCGACTCGGCCGAAACGATGGCCCACGCCAGGGCGCTGAAGGCGCGCGGCGTCGATGCCATCACGGTGTTCGACGGGCCGCGCGGGGCGCGCATCAGCCCGCTCGCGCTGGCCGTGCTGCTGCAGCAGCACGCCGGTGTCGAAACGGTGCTCGAGTACTCGTGCCGCGATCGCAATCTGCTCGGCATGCAGTCGGACCTGCTCGGCGCCCACGCGCTGGCGATCCGCAACGTGCTGCTGGTCACGGGCGACGCCCGGAGCGTCGGCGGCTATGCGGATGCCACGACGGTGTTCGACGTGGACTCCGTGGGCCTCACCAACGTCGTGACGAGGCTCAACCACGGCCACGACATCGGCGGCCAGTCGATCGGGCACGCCACGGCGTTTCACGTCGGCGTGATGGTCAATCCGGGTGCCGAGATCCTCGACGCCGAGGTCCGGCGCTTCGCCTACAAGGTCGAGGCCGGCGCGGAGTACGCCATCACCAAGCCGGTGTTCGAGGTGGCCGCCCTCGAGAAGTTCATGAAGGCCATCGAAGGCTTCCGGATTCCGGTGCTCGCCGGGCTCTGGCCCTTCGAATCGGCCATCAACGCCGAGTTCATGGCCAACGAGGTGCCGGGCGTGCAGGTGCCGGCGGCCGTCGTGGAGCGGATGCGGCAGGCGCCCCCGGGCGCGGCGGCGGCCGAAGGCGTGGCGATTGCGGCCGAAGTGGGCCGGGGCGTGCGGGGCCTGGTGCAGGGAATTCACCTCTCCAGTCCCACCCATACCCATGG
>JBIKWH010000125.1:0-5938 GCA_044356435.1 Vicinamibacterales bacterium | reverse complement strand
CGCCATCATGATCATGCCGACGACCGAGAACAGCAGGAGCGCGTAGTACTCCCCTTCGGGCACGCCGTCCCGCTCAAGCACCTGCGTGGAGAACGCGACGGTCAGCAGGCCCGCGCCGACCACGAGCAACGACACGAAGATGCCGAAGTTGTCGGCTGTCACCACGCCGAAGCTGGCCTGGTTGCGGCCCCAGAGAAACACGAGCGACACGGCGGTCGCGGCGAGCCCGATGAAGGCCAGCAGCCCCATGGGCATGCGCTCGCCCTTCCGGCGCCAGGCCTCGGCCAGCATGACGACGAGCCCGCCCGCCGTGGCGCAGAGCATCGGGACGACGGCGTTGAAGGTGGCCGGCAGCATGGCTACTTCACCTCCGCGCGCGCCAGGACGGCGGCCTGACCGGGGTCAGCGGGCGGCGCGGCCACGCGTTCGGTCCGCACGGACTCGAGGCGCTCGACCACGGCCTTCACCGCCACATCCGTCGGCCGGATGAAGACACCGGGCGCGACGCCCATCCCGATCGCCATCGCGACCAGCGGCACCAGCGCCACCCATTCACGCAGCGAGAGGTCCGGGAGCGAGGCGTTCTTCGGGTTGGTCACCGGGCCGTAGAAGACCCGCTGGAACATCCAGAGCATGTAGACGGCGGACAGAATCACGCCGAGGCCCGCCACGACGACATAGCGGGGATCGGCCTTGAAGGCGCCCAGCATGATCAGGAACTCACCGACGAAGCCGTTCATGCCGGGCAGGCCGATCGAGGCCAGCGTCATCAGCAGGAAACCGGCCGTCAGCTTGGGCATGACGCCCTTCAGCCCGCCGAACTCCGAGATGAGTCGCGTGTGCCGCCGGTCCGAGAGCATGCCGACGATCAGGAAGAGCCCGCCGGTGCTCACGCCGTGCGCGAGCATCTGATACACCGCGCCCTGGATGCCCTGCACGTTCATCGCGCAGATGCCGAGCACGACGAAGCCGAGGTGGCTCACCGAGGAGTAGGCCACCAGCTTCTTCATGTCCGGCTGCACCATCGCCACGAGCGCGCCGTAGACGATGCCGATGATGGCGAGCACGGCGATGAAGGGCGCGAAGTAGGCCGCGGCCTCCGGGAAGAGCGGGAACGCGAACCGGATCAGACCGTAGGTGCCCATCTTCAGCAGCACGCCGGCCAGAATCACGGAGCCCGCCGTCGGCGCCTGCACGTGCGCGTCCGGCAGCCACGTGTGGAACGGGAACAGCGGCACCTTGATCGCAAAGGCCACCGCGAAGGCGAGGAAGAACCAGAACTGCGTGCGCGGCGCCACTTCGAGCAGCGCGAGCCTCTGGATATCGAACGAGTAGGACCCGGTGGCGACGCTGTTCAGGTAGGCCAGGCCGAGGATGGCGACGAGCATCAGCACGCTGCCCGCCATCGTGTAGAGCATGAACTTCACGGCCGCGTAGACGCGCTGGTCGTAGCCCCAGATCCCGATGAGGAAGTACATCGGGATGAGCATGGCGTCCCAGAACACATAGAACAGGAAGAGGTCCAGCGAGACGAAGACGCCGATCATGGCGGCTTCGAGCAGCAGGATGAAGATCGAGAAGCTCTTGACGTGCGCGTGGACCGACTCCCACGACGACAGAAGCGCGATGGGCGTCAGGAAGCCCGTGAGCACGATGAGCATCAGGCTGATGCCGTCGATGCCGACGGAATAGTTGATGCCGAACGCGGGAATCCACGGTACGCGCTGGACGAACTGATAGCCCTCGGCGGCGGCGTCAAAGCGGACCCAGAGCAGGAGCGTCAGGGCAAACGTGACGACCGAGATGGCGAGGGCCAGCCACCGGACGGCGCTGTCGTTCCGGCCGGCGCCATCGTTGCCGGCACCGTTCTTGGCAGCACTGTTCGGCACCGCTGCAATGAGCAGCGCGCCGAGCACGGGAAGCACTACGAGGAGCGTCAACATGCGAATCCCGGCCTCATCTCCAGAAGTAGTAGCCGAGGAGCAGCACGACGCCGACAAAGAGCGACCCGGCGTAGGCGCGCACGGAACCGGTCTGCACCTGCCGCATCACGTTGGCCAGGCTCGACACGATGGACGCGACGCCGTTCACGGCGCCGTCCACGATCTTCGCGTCGGCCTTCCAGAGACCGTCGCGTGACAGCGCGTGAATCGGCTTGACGATGACGGCGTCGTAGATCTCGTCCACGTAGTACTTGTTCAGCAGGGTCTTGTGGATCGGCGCGAGGCTGCGGGCCGCGCCGTCGGCGATGTCGCGGCGACGGAGCCACACGAACGCGGCGAAGCCGATGCCGAGCAACGCGATGCCGCTCGAGACACCCATGAGTGTCAGCTCCAGCGCTTCGTGGTCGGCCGCATGCCCACCCTCGTGTCCACCTTCGTGCGCGGCAGCGGCTCCGGGCTCCCCGTGCGCCTCAGCCTCCGCCAGATGCGCGAACTCGCCCGTCGGCTCCGGCATCGGCGCCTCGAACACGGGCGCGAGCCAGGTGCCGAGCCAGTTGCTGCCGCCGAGCGGCGCCGGACGGCCGATATAGCCGGCCGCGACTGATCCGACGGCCAGCAGGATGAGCGCGATGGCCATCGGCGCGGGCGCGTCGTGCAGCCCGTGGCCGCCGCCGTGCCCGTGTCCGGCATGCGCATCGTCGTGGCCGTGTGCCGCCGGTGCGCCGTGACCGTGCGCGTCCGCGGTAGCCGGGGCGTCGTGCCGCCGCTCACCGTGGAAGGTCAGGAAGACGAGGCGGAACATGTAGGTCGCCGTCAGCAGCGAGGTGATCGCGCCGACGACCCACAGCACCGTGTGGCCGTTGTTGAAGGTCTCGAACAGGATCTCGTCCTTCGAGAAGAAGCCGGCGAGACCCGGCACGCCGGCGATGGCCAGCGAGCCGATCAGGAACGTCCAGTAGGTGATGGGCAGGAACTTCTTCAGACCGCCCATGTTCCGGATGTCCTGCTCCCCCGCCAGCGCGTGAATCACGGCGCCGGACCCGAGGAAGAGCAGCGCCTTGAAGAACGCGTGCGTGTAGAGGTGGAAGATGCCCGCGCCGTAGGCGCCGACGCCCATCGCCAGGAACATGTAGCCGAGCTGCGAGACCGTGGAGTAGGCCAGCACGCGCTTGATGTCGTTCTGCACGAGGCCGATGGTGCCCGCGAGCAGCGCCGTCGCCGCGCCGACGATCGCGATGATCTGGAGGACTTCCGGCGCGTGCGAGAAGAGCACCGCGTTCCGGCCGATCATGTAGACGCCGGCCGTGACCATCGTGGCCGCGTGGATGAGCGCGGACACCGGCGTCGGGCCTTCCATGGCGTCCGGCAGCCAGACGTAGAGCGGAATCTGCGCGGACTTGCCCGTGGCGCCGATGAAGAGGAGGAGCGCCGCGATCGAGAGAATCCCGAAGGTCTGCTCGACCGGCAGCGGCGCAATCGCCTCGGCCAGCCGCTGGAAGTCCAGCGTGCCGAACTGCGTGGCCAGCAGCAGCGCGCCGATGATGAAGGCGTAGTCGCCGACACGATTGACGATGAACGCCTTCTTGCCGGCATCCGACGCCGACTTCTTCGTGTAGTAGAAGCCGATGAGCAGGTAGGAGCAGAGGCCGACGCCCTCCCAGCCGACGAACATCACCAGCATGCTCGAGCCGAGCACCAGCGTCAGCATGAAGGCGGCGAAGAGGTTCAGATACGAGAAGTAGCGCGCGAACTCGGGCGCCGTCTCGTCGTGCATGTAGGCCGTCGAGTAGATGTGGATCAGCGACCCGATGCCGGTGATGACGAGAATCATCAGGGCCGAGAGCGGGTCAAGCCGGAAGGCAAAGTCGAGCGTGAAGTCGCCCGAGGCGATCCACGTGTAGATCGGCTCGACGATCCACCGGCCGCCGGGCGCCATCGCGGCCAGGTCCATGACCTGCAGAACCGATACGGCGAAGGCGGCCAGCATGGCCAGCGTGGCGAGGCCGCCCGACACACTCTTGGGCAGACGCTTGCCGAGCGTCGCGTTGACGAGGAAGCCGGCGAACGGGAACAGCGGAATCAGCGACAGCACCGGATCACCACTTGAGCGACGTAAACGCGTCCGGATTGAGGGATTCGCGGTGCCGGAACAGGGCAACCACGAGCGCCAGGCCGACGGCGGCCTCGGCCGCGGCGACCGTCATGACGAACGCGACGATGATCTGCCCGTCGACGATCCCCGCCTGGCGGCCGAACGCCACGAAGGCCAGGTTCACCGCGTTGAGCATGATTTCGATCGAGAGCAGGATCGTGATGAGGTTCCGGCGCATGAAGACGCCGGCGCTGCCCACCGCGAAGAGGATCGCCGAAACGACCAGGTAGTGGCCCAGCGGAATCACTGTCCCTCCTCCCGGTTCGCGAGATAGACGCCGCCGACCAGCGCGACGAGGATCAGGATGGACGTCGCTTCGAACGCGAACGTGTAGTCCTGGAAGAGCACGCGTCCGATCGTGCGGACCGACCCGCCGTCGCCCGTGCTGGACACGGCTTCCTGCATGCCGCGCGTCCGGAGCAGCGCCCAGACGAGCTGGACGATCAGGAGCGCCGCGAGGCCCACGCCGAACCGCGCCATGCCGGGACGCTTGAGCGGATGCGCCATGTCCCAGTCACCTTCGTCCTCACTGGGCCGATTGAGCAGCATGACCACGAAGAGGAAGAGCACCATCAGCGCGCCGGCGTAGACGACGATCTGCGTAACGGCGATGAACGGTGCGTCCAGCAGCACGTAGAGGCCCGACATCATGCCGAACGAGGCCACGAGCAGCAGCACGCTGTACATCGGGTTTCGCTGCCCGATGACCATGGCGGAGGTCACGATCGCCGCCGCGGAGAACACGTAGAAGAGGAGCGTCTCACCCATTGATGTAGAGCACCCCGGCTGCAGTGACCAGCAGGTTGATGACGGCGATCGGGAGCAGCCACTTCCACCCGAACTGCATGAGCTGGTCGTAGCGGTAGCGCGGCAGCGTCCAGCGGATCCAGACGTAGACGAACAGCAGGAAGCCGACCTTGATCAGGAACCAGATCCAGCCGTACTCGGCCGGGATGAACGGCCCGTGCCATCCGCCGAGGAAGAGCGTCGTGGCCATGGCCGACACGGTGGCCATGTTGATGTACTCGGCCATGTAGAAGATGGCAAAGCGCATCGAGCTGTATTCGGTGAAGTAGCCGGCCACCAGCTCCTGCTCGGCTTCGGGGAAGTCGAACGGCGCGCGGTTGGTCTCGGCGATGCCGGCGATCATGAAGATCAGGAAGCCGGCGGGCTGCAGGAACAGGTACCACTTCGGCAGCACGCCGAACCAGGCGCCGGCCTGCCCGTCCACGACCTCGCGCATCGAGAGCGACCCGGCGATCAGCACCACGCCCGCGAGCGCCGTGCCGTAGGACAGCTCGTAGCTGATCATCTGCGCCGAGGAGCGCAGCGCGCCGAGGAGCGAATACTTGCTGTTCGACGCCCAGCCGGCCAGCACGATCCCGTAGACGCCCATCGACGCGATGGCGAAGACGGCCAGCATGCCGACGTTGATGTCCGCCGCCTGCAGGCCCACCGGCCGATCGAGCAGCCCGAAGAAGGTCGTTTCGGCGCCGAACGGCACCGGCGCGAACGCCGCGAACGCCGCGACGGCGGAGATGATCGGCGCCAGCGTGAAGAGGATCGCGTCAGCCGACTTCGGCCGCAGCTCCTCCTTCATGACCAGCTTGATGATGTCGGCGAGCGGCTGCAGCAGGCCGAACGGACCCACGCGGTTCGGCCCCGGGCGCTGCTGGATGAGCGCGCACACCTTGCGCTCGACCCACACCATGATGGCTGCCACGTTCAGCAGCATCACGAAGGCGACGAGGATGATGACGATCTGCGCGATGACGACCAGCATCAGTGGTGCCCCGCCAGCGCGGCCGTCCGCGAGCCCCGCCACGGCGCCGGAACCGTGCAG
>JBIKWH010000124.1:0-5940 GCA_044356435.1 Vicinamibacterales bacterium | reverse complement strand
TCGATGGCGGGCCGGCGGTCCAGTTGGAGCTGCGGCGAGAGCATGGGCGTGTGCATCGGCGCCGCGCGCTGCGCCAGGACTGGCACGGCCACCGGCTCCGCCGCGGGCTCGGTCGCGGGTACCATCGCCGCCTTCGCGGCGGCAATCCGCTTCGCCTCGGCCTCCCAGATCGACATGTCGGTCGGCGTCGGGAGCGAGGCGGCCGCCGCGCGGCCGGCTGTCTGGAATCCGGTGGCGATGACGGTGATCTTCACCTTGCCGACCAGCGTCGGGTCCACCACGGCGCCGAAGATGATGTTGGCGTCCTCGTGCGCGGCCTCCTGGATCACCGCCGACGCCTCGCCCACTTCCATCAGGCCGAGGTCCGGCCCGCCGGTCACGTTGATGATGACGCCGCGCGCGCCCTCCACGCGGCTGTCCTCGAGCAGCGGGCTCGAGATGGCCGCCTTGGCTGCGGCCAGCGCGCGGCCCTCGCCTTCGGCCACGCCGGTGCCCATCATCGCCACACCCATGCCCGACATGATGGTCTTCACGTCGGCGAAGTCGAGGTTGATGAGGCCGGGCACGAGAATCAGGTCCGAGATGCCCTGGATGGCCTGACGCAGGACATCGTCCGCCATGACGAAGGCTTCACTCATCGGTGTGTTGCGGTCGATGACCGCGAGCAGCCGCTCGTTCGGGATCGTGATGATCGTGTCGACGCACTCGCGGAGCGCCGCGAGCCCGGCTTCCGCCTGCTTCGCGCGCTTCTTGCCCTCGAACTTGAAGGGCTTGGTCACGACGGCGATCGTCAGCGCGCCGAGCTCGCTGGCGAGCGAGGCGATCACGGGTGCGGCGCCGGTGCCGGTGCCGCCGCCGAGGCCGGTCGTCACGAAGATCATGTCGGCGCCTGAGAGCGCCTGCACGATGGACTCCGTGTCCTCGAGCGCGGCCTGCCGGCCCACGTTCGGGTCGGCGCCGGCACCGAGCCCCTTGGTGAGCTTCGAGCCGATCTGCAGCTTCACGGTGGCGCTGTTGGCGTCAAGCGCCTGGACGTCCGTATTGGCGACGAGGAACTCGACGCCGCTCAGGCCGGCCTGCACCATGCGGTTCACGGCGTTGCTGCCGCCCCCGCCGACACCGATGACCTTGATCTTGGCGCCGCTCCGGTACTGATGATCGAGGGTCAGGCGCATGGGCTGATCGCGTTCGGACATGGACATTCCTCCCTAGAAGAACTCTTTGAAGAGTCCGAAGACTCTGGTCAGGAAACTCTCGTTCGCCGTCGGCGCGGCGTTGCGCTGGGCGTAGAGCAGCAGGCCGACGGGCGTCGCAAAGCCCGGGCTCGAGACGTGGTCGACCATGCCGCCGACGCCGGTCGGCACGGCCCGCCGCACGGGCAGGTCGAAGATCTGCTCGGCGATCTCGGTCATGCCCTCGAGCATCGCGCCGCCGCCGGCGAGCACGATGCCGGAGTTCAGCGATTTCTCGCAGCCCGCCTTGCGGATGTCGTCCCACACCAGGTGGAAGATCTCCTCGGCGCGGGGCTGCAGGATCTCCGAGACGATGCGACGCGGCATCACGCGCGGGGCCCGTCCGCCGACACTCGGAACCTCGATGGTTTCGTCCTCGCCCACCATCGACGACAGCGCGCAGCCGTGGCGGCGCTTCACCTTCTCGGCGTCCGGAATCGGCGTGCGCAGGCCCACGGCGATGTCGTTCGTGAAGTGGTCGCCGCCCACGGCAACGACGCCCGTGTGCCAGAGGCTGCCGCGCTCGAAGATGGCCAGGTCGGTCGTGCCGCCGCCGATGTCGACGAGCGCGACGCCCAGCTCCTTCTCGTCCGGCGTGAGCACGGCTTCCGCCGCGGCGAGCTGGTCGATCACGGTGTCCTTGACGACCACGCCGGCGCGGTTGACGCACGCGATGATGTTCTGCGCCGAGGACACGCTGCCGGTCACGATGTGAACGTTGACCTCGAGCCGGGCGCCCTGCATGCCGACCGGGGCGCCGATGCCGTCCTGATCGTCGACGACGAAGTCCTGCGGCAGCACGTGCAGGATCTCCCGGCCGGCAGGCAGCGTGACCGCCTTGGCGGCGTCGATCGCGCGGCGGACGTCGTCGCTCGTAACCTCGCGGTTCTTCCCGGCCACGGCGATGACGCCGCGGCTGTTGAAGCCCTTGATGTGCGGCCCGGCCAGCGCGAGGTTCACCGAGTCGATGTCGATGCCGGCCATGCGCTCGGCTTCCTCGATCGCCTTCTGGATGGCCTCGACCGCCGCGTCCAGGTTCACGACGACGCCGCGCTTGATCCCCTTGGACTCGGCCACGCCGATCCCGGCGATGTGCACCGCGTCGTCACCGACGAGCTCGCCGACCACGGCAATGACCGTGGACGTGCCGACGTCGAGGCCGACGATATACCGTTCCTTTCGCGCCACCTGTGTCCTCCCGCCGGGGCTACCGGCGCCGTCCCTTGTTCTTGCGGGGTTTCCCCGGACCGGCCTTCCGGGCCGGTGTCGTCTTCTTCGTATTCGCACTGGCCGCGACCTGACTCTTCGGGGCCGTGGGCCCGGCGGCAGCCGGACTCACAAGTGGCGCGGCCTGAGGAGTCGCGGTCCGGGCCGACACGGCCCGGATGCCGGGCGTCGTCGCGGCAACACCTGCCGGACGCACGTAGACGCGGTTGTCGAAGCGCACGTCGGCGTAGTCGGCGCCCGGCACGCGCTCGCGCAGCGTCGGCGCCAGATCCAGATAGGTCTGCAGCCGGTGCACGAACTGCTCGTCGCCGAGGCGGACGAGCGTGGGGTCGTCCTTGAGCGTCAGGACCGCGTTGCGCGCGTCGGTGACGTCAATCTCCGAAACACGGGCGGCCAGATCCCGGCGTGTCGACACGGCGTCGACGACCTTCACCGCCAGCGCGGCCCGGATGTCGTCCACGCGCGGCACCTCGGTTGGCGCGCCACCGTCCAGACCGTTCAGGATCGGGAGGTCGAGCTCCGAGTAGTTCGGGCCGTACTCATCGATGAGGCTGCCGTGCCGGTCGACCAGAAACAGGGTGTCGCCGAGCCGGCCGATCCCGATCGGCGTGCGCTCGATGACGGCCACCGCGACGCGTCCCGGAAAGACGCGACGGAAGGCCACGTCCGAGATCCACGGAGACGCCTTGAGCGTCTCCTTCCACGGCTCGAGGTCGGCCGTCAGCATGTTCTGGCCGCGCAGCCCATCCAGCAGCGACGTCACTTCGCCCGTCGACATCCGCACGTTGCCTTCGACCGTGATGCGCTGAATGACGAGCGCGTCGTCGCCCATGGCCCACGAGAGCCCGCGATACCCCGCGTAGCTCACGAGCACGAGGCCGGCCAGACACCCGGCCACGACCTTCCAGTCGGGCGGCCAGAGCCGGCGCCGGCGCGTCGGGGCAACGTGCGCACGGCGGAAGCGCTTGTCGGAAGGCGCCTGCACGCTCATGCGTGCCCTCCCGTCCCGGCGGCGAGGCGCTCAAGCAGCCGCGCCGGCACGCTGCCGATGGACCCCGCGCCGAGCGTGATCACGGCGTCGCCCGGACGCGCGCGCTTCACGACTTCGGAGGTGGCATCAGCCAGGCTCGCGGCAACGGTGACCGGCACGCCGGCGCGCCGCATGGACGCGGCAAGCGCGTCCACCGTGATGCCGGGGATCGGATCCTCGCCAGCCGCGTAGATGTCGGTCAGCACGACTTCATCCGCTCCGAGGAACGCCGGGCCGAAGTCGTCCAGCAGGTAGGCCGTCCGCGAGTAGCGGTGCGGCTGGAACAGCACGAGGATCCGGCGGTCGAGCGCTGTCTGCGCGGCAGCCAGCACCGCGCGGACCTCGGTCGGATGGTGGCCGTAGTCGTCGATCACCAGCACGCCGCCGGCTTCGCCGCAGTGCTGGAAGCGGCGCTCCGCGCCCTGGAATGCCGCGAGTCCGGCCGCGATATCCGCGAACGGCACGCCCAGCGTCAGCGCAACCGAGACGGCCGCCAGCGCGTTCAGGAGGTTGTGACGCCCCGGCACCTTCAGCGCCAGCGGTCCGAGCGTGCTGCCACCGTGGTGCACCGTCGCCCGCACGCCGAAGGGCCCGAGCTCGATGTCCGTCGCCGTCACGTCGGCCTCGCGATCGAGGCCGTAGGTCATCGCCTTGCGCCGCAGCTGCGGCACCATCGCCGCAACGTGCGGGTCGTCGGCGCACGCCACGACGCCCCCGTAGAAGGGTGTCTTGTTCGCGAACTCGAGGAATGCGTCACACAGCGACGCGAACGAGCCGTAGCTCTCCATGTGCTCGTGGTCGATGTTCGTGATGACGGCCAGCGTCGGCCACAGCAGCAGGAATGAGCGGTCGCTTTCGTCCGCCTCCGTCACCAGGTACTCGCCACGACCGAGCCGCGCGTTGCTGCCGAAGGCGCTGAGGCGCCCGCCGATCACGGCCGTGGGGTCCAGGCCCGCGCGTTCGAGGACGACCGCGATCATCGAGGTCGTCGTGGTCTTGCCGTGCGCGCCGGCCACCGCGATCGAGAACTTCAGCCGCATCAGCTCGGCGAGCATCTCGGCCCTGGCGATCACGGGAATGCCGCGGCGCTGGGCCTCGACGACTTCCGGGTTGTCCGCACGCACGGCGGCCGAGATCACGACGACGTCCGTCCCGGCCACGTGCGTGCCGCTGTGGCCTTCGTGGATGGTGGCGCCGAGCGTGCGGAGACGGGCCGTGATGTCAGTGGCACGCGCGTCGGAGCCGCTCACACCGAAGCCGAGGTTCAGCAGCAGCTCGGCGATGCCGCTCATGCCGATGCCGCCGATGCCGACGAAGTGCGCGTGACGGGTGCGCCCGAGCATCAGGCGGCCCCCCTGGCGGCGCCGACCAGCGCGATGCCGCGGTCCACGATCAGCCGGGCCGCATCCGGGCGCGCGCAGCCGGCCAGCGCCGTGCGGATGCGGGCGCGGCGGTCAGGATCGGCGGCCAGTGCGAGGAGGTCCTGCGCCAGGCGCTCGCCGGTCAGCTCGCGCTGCTCGATCAGCACCGCGGCGCCCTGCTTGACGAACGCCATGGCGTTCCACCGCTGGTGGTCGTCGGTGGCGGTCGGCAGCGGAATCAGCAACGCCGGGAGCTGGGCCATCGCCAGCTCGGCGAGCGTCGTGGCCCCGGCGCGGCAGACCGCCAGATCCGCGGCGGCCATCTGCTGGTCCATGTCGAAGAAGAAGGGCTCGACCTGCGCCTCCAGCCCGGCCGCACGGTAAGCCTCGCGCACCGACTCGACGTCGCGGGCTCCGGTCTGATGCACGACGACGACGCGTGCAGCCGCCGCGGCCAGGGCCGGCGCCGCCGCCGACATGGCCTCGTTGATGGCGTGCGCGCCCTGCGAGCCGCCGAAGACCAGCACGCGCACGGCGCGGCTCCCGCCGGCCGCGTCATCGCGCACGGCTCCGGACGTCCGGCTGAACTGCGCGCGCACCGGGTTACCCGACACGAAGGCCCGTCCCTTCGAGAACCAGCGCAGGCTCTCGTCGTAGGTCACCGCCGCGGCCGTCACGATGCGGGCCAGCAGCCGGTTGGTCAGGCCGGGCACGGCGTTCTGCTCCAGCAGCATCGTGGGCACACCGGAGAGCGCCGCGAGCGCCACGACGGGACCGGAGCTGTAGCCACCCACGCCAAGCACGAGCTGCGGGCGTCTCCGCCGCAGCACGGACCAGGCGTCCCACGCCGAGAGCGGCAGCAGCGCCAGCCCCCGCAGCAGCGCGATGATCGACTTCCCCTTCAGACCGCCGCTGCGAATCAGCTCGAGCGGGTACCCCTCGCGCGGAATCACACGCGCTTCGATGCCCGCCGCGGTGCCCACGAAGGTCACCTCCGACCCCGGCACGCGCGCGCAGAGCTCCGCCGCCACCGCGAGTCCGGGATAGAGATGCCCGCCCGTGCCGCCACCCGCGATGAGCACGCGCACTC
>JBIKWH010000123.1:0-5980 GCA_044356435.1 Vicinamibacterales bacterium | reverse complement strand
CCAGCACGGGCAGATACGCGCGCGCCGTCGCGTTCAGGTGCTCCAGGCACTGTGCGACGGACCACGCGTCCGGCGCGGGCTGCCAGTTGAATTGATCGTCCGAGAGGGGCTCCGCCAGCGCGGCGGCGGCGTCCGCGAAGCCGTCGAACTCCACGCGGAAGGCGTCGAGCTCCGGCGGAAGCGAGTGGACGATCGCCACGGGACTAGCGCGCCAGGCTGGGCTGAGGCGGCGCCAGCGGCGACGTGGAGTCCGCCACGACGCGGTTGCGGCCGCGGCGCTTGGCGTCCAGCAGCCGCTTGTCCGCGGCGGCGACCAGCACACCCACCGCCGCCCCGTCGCTCGGGCATGAACAGACGCCCGCGGAGCAGGTGACGGTCACGGCGACCTGCTCGACATCGATCGGCGTGCCGCCGATGGCGGCGCACAGCTCTTCCACTTTGGCCACGGCTTCGGCCGGGGGTGTTTCCGGCAGCACCACGGCGAACTCGTCGCCGCCGAGGCGCGCCACCAGGTCCGTGCGCCGGACCTTCTTCCGCAGCCGGTCGGCCGCCTCGTAGATCACGGCATCGCCGGCCGGGTGGCCCATCGTGTCGTTGATGGCCTTGAAGCGATCGAGGTCGAGAATCGCCACGGCGAGCGGGCGGCCGTGCCGCATCGCGCGCTCGATCTCGAGCGCGAAGCGTTCCTCGAAGTGCGCCTTGTTGAGCAGCCGGGTCAGACCATCGAGCACGGACGAGAGGCGGATCTCGCGCGAGCGGCCCACGATGATGAGGGCCAGGACGGTCGCCGTCGCGAGCACGATCAGCTCCTCGAACTGCCCGTCGAGACGCGTCGTGGGGTAGAAGCGGCCACTGGCAATGGCCGAGGCGCCGAGCCCCGAGGTATCGGCCCAGATGATCACGGCCATCCACTGGATCGCCGAGAGGAGCCCGGTGGCCACGACGAGGCGTGGGTCGTACCGGAGCCCCGTCGCGATGATGGCGAAGATGTAGAGCGTGAAGGTGGCACGGCTGCCCATCGCCACGAAGGCCATGCCGTCCAGGAACAGCATGGCCTGGTAGGCGGTGACGAGGCTGACGTCGATGGCCGACCCGGCGTAGCTCGCCCAGGCCGGGTGCGGTTCGCGCCGCGCCAGCCAGAGCGTCCAGAAGCCGACCGCCACGAACAGGCCGACGAGAGGCAGGGACAGCGTGGCCTGCAGGGCGCCCGGATCCTGGTAGAGCGTGACGAGGGGGCTGATGCCGAGCAGCAGCGCCAGACCGATCCGGGCCTGGGCCGCCGCGACTTCGCCTTCCCGGCCGGCGCTGACGAGCGCGGGCTCCACGGGCGGCCAGAGATGCCGCCGGGCGGCGCGATATAGCCTCCGAATCATCGCCACGGGTGGGTCGCGTCCATGAAAAGCACGTTCATGGTAATGCCGTTGACACCGGGCAGTCGTCCTTTTCTGGCGGGATCGAGTAGGCTGAGCCCACATGCCCGGACGCTTAGTGGTCTGGTTGCGAAGTGGCTCGCGCACCGAGGGCGGCGAGGCGCCCGGCGGGCAAGGCGCGACGACCAAGCATGCCGGGTTGCATGTGCGGAAGGAGCAACGCCGCCTGGCGGGATGCATCGCCGGCCGAATGCCGAGCTACTTCGCAATCAGACCACTAACGACGTGCGTGATTGCGGCGCTCATGCTCGGGAGCGCGGCGGTCGCCCTGCGCGCGCAGTTCGGCTATTACGGCGAGGGCCGCATCGCCGCCCGCTATCCGCCCCCCACCGGCATTCCGACATCCGGGTTCACCTTCTGCCGGCTGATGTACACCCAGGTCAGAAACGAAGCGATGGGCATGGGCTGGCGGACGGACTACCCGGGCGCGGAGCGGAACCTGATGATCCGCACCTCGGAACTCACCCGGACCCGGGTGCACTTCGAGAGTCCCGGACAGCCCGCCCACTACGTCGTCCGGATCACGGACCCGGCGCTCTTCCAGTGCCCATTCGCGATGGCCTCGGACGTCGGCACCATCGGCCTGTCGGATGCGGAGGCGACTTCGCTGCGGGCGTATCTGCTGAAGGGCGGCTTTCTCTGGGTTGACGACTTCTGGGGCGACGCGGCGTGGGAGCAGTGGTCCCACGAAATCGCCAAGGCCCTGCCGCCGGCCCAGTTTCCGATTGTGGACATCGTGCCGGGCGATGCGCTCTACAAAGCGATGATGGCGGTCGACAACGTGCCGCAGGTCTCGAACATCCAGTTCTGGCGGGGCGTGGGTGGCAGTACGACGTCAGAGCGCGGCTTCGAGACGCGCGAGGCGCACCTGCGCGCGATTCGCGATGCCCACGGCCGGATCATGGTGCTGATGTCCCACAACACGGACATCGCCGACGCGTGGGAGCGCGAGGGTGAGGACCCCGAGTACTTCTACCAGTTCTCGCCCAAGGGCTACGCGATCGCGATGGACGTGATCATCACGGCGCTCAGCCACTAGCGCCGGGCCGGCGACGGCAGGCGCCGCTTACTCGGGCTGGTCCACAGGCTCCGGCAGCCAGAACGACGTGATGAAGCCCACCAGATACACGCTGAATCCGATTCCGGCAGCGACCAGCGCCATCTTCGTCGGGGCGTAGGCCCTGTCGTTCGTGATGGCCAGGGTCGCGGCCACCCATGCGAACGACGTCCCGATCAGGCGGCCGCCGATGTTGGCGGCGAAGCTCTCGCCCGTCCCGCGCAGGTGGATCGGGTAGGCGCGCGGCAGATAGTTCCCCCAGAAGCTCATCTGGCCCGTCGTGAGCATGCCGGCCAGGAAGGCGAGGGGTTTCATCGCGCCGAGGCTGGTCGTGGCGGCCCAGGCGAAGGCGAGCGGCAGGATGACGAGACCGGGAATCTGGAACAGCCGGACGAGTTTCCGCCGGCTCACGATGTAGATCGCCGCGACGGCCATCAACACGCGGCCGGCCAGTCCCCCGAACTCCTGCATGGACGTGACGCTGGCGGCGATCTCCTGCGTGATCTTCGCGGCGGCGGGCGGCTTGAGACCAGCCACGGCATCGCGAACCTCAGGCAGACCCGGCACCATCTGCGGAATCTGCTGGATGGCGCCGAAGGCGGCGCCGTACACCATCGCGTACATGATCGTCGTGACGACGGTCGTCCTGATGAGCGCCGGCGCGAAGATGGCGGCGAGGCTCGGGCGACGGAGTGTGCCGGCCGCGCGCTTCTCCTGCCAGACCGGAGACTCCGGCAGGAACGGGCGGATGAGGATCAGCGGGATCGCCGGGATGAAGCCCGACATCACGGTGTAGCGCCAGGGCGCATGCACGTCGGCCAGCGCGGCGCCGAAGCCGGTGAGCGCCGGCAGGGCCGCGGAGTGGGCAACGAGCCAGCCGTTCACCGTGGCCACCAGGATGCCGCCCAGGGAGGAAAACGCCTGCGTGTAGCCGAGCACCTTCTCGCGCTGCTCGGGGTTGGGGAAGAGTTCCGCGAGCCACGCCACCGCGGCGACGAACTCCACGCATACCCCGACAAAGACGATGCAGCGCATCACCAGCAGCTGCTCGATCGAGGTGACGAAGCCCGACGCGAGCGCGCCGAACGCGTAGATCAGGATGCTGTAGGTCAGGACCCGGCGGCGCCCCAGCCGGTCGGTCAGGTAGCCGCCGATTAGACCGAAGATCCCGCCGGCAAACGCCGGGATGTAGAACAGGCGCCCGACCCACATCTGGAAGACGGGCGAACCGGGTGTCGCGCCCGTGAGTTCCATGAGCGCGGGCCGCACGATGAGCGGCGCCATCAGAATCTCGTAGATATCGAACGCGAAGCCGATGGCGGCAATCGCGCAGATGGTCCACTCGGTCGCGCCGAGGTGCTTCTTCGCGGGTGGTGCGGCCGGGGCGTCTGCCATGAACGGGCTCCTCAGAAAGGCGGCCCATCATACGTCGGGCCGTGCGTCTACGCCTGAGCGGGGGTGGGCTTCAGGCCGTCGCGGACGAGGTTGAGGGCGGCGTAGCCGGCGACGAGCACGACGAGCCAGCGGACGTAGTCGAGCGGCAGCGACTTCACGATGAAGGCGGCGATGAGCACCGCAGGCACGCCGCCGATGGCGAGGCCGATCGCGGCGCCGAGGTCGTAGCGCTCGGAACGGAAGAACCGGATGCTCGCGGCGGGCATCAGGAAGGCGCAGGAGCCCATCATGATCGGGAACGCGGCGGCCGGGTTCATGCCGAGCAGGCTGACGACGACCATGCAGGGCGCGTAGAGCCCGATCCCGAGCGTCATCAGCGCGCCGAGGATGAAGTTGGCGCCGACGCCCACGGCGAACCGCGCGCCGTCCAGGCGCAGGGCGGTGCCGCCACCGGGCATGGCGCCGGCGGCACTGACCGCCATCAGGACCGCGGCGCCGAGCAGCGCGAGGCCCATCCCAATCCGGATCTGCCGGCGCGGGAGCCCGGACACGATCCCGGCTCCGAGCCACGACCCGGCGACCGACGCCGCGATCATCGCGAGGAGCGTGACGATGTCCACCTCGACGAGTGTGATGTAGATGAGCGCCTGCGCGACGGTCGGCAGCGAATGGCCGACGTTCAGGGTGCCGGGAATCAGTTCGTCCGGCATCCGGTTCCGGAGCCGGTAGAACGCGGTGGTCGTGGCAAACGACCCCACGCCGAGCGTGTCGAAGAAGTTGGTGATGAAGCCGACGGCCGTGTCCAGCCATCGTGGACGAACCCATGCGGCGGTGTAGAACACCGTCATCGCCAGCAGCGCCGCGAGCAGGAGGTCCTTCGGACTCGGCATGCCGCGCATTGTGTCATCACCGATGCTTCTAAGGGGTTTCAGCTAGAATCCGCCCCCGGAGGGTTTGTGATGCAGGTACAGCGACTTCTGGCTCTGACGGGGGCGTCCGTCCTGGCCGCGATCTGGATGACGGCACCGGCCGGCGTGCACGCGCAGGGCGCCGCCGCGCTGAGCGGCGAGGTGTCGTCGCAGGCCGAAGGAAAGATGGAGGGTGTCGTCGTGAGTGCCCGCCAGGACGGCGGCAACATGACCGTGTCCGTCACGAGCGACGCGAAGGGAAAGTTCAGCTTCCCGCGCACACACCTGCCGGCGGGCGCCTACAAGGTGACGATCCGCGCGGTCGGCTACGACCTGGTCGACCCCGGTCCCGTGGCCGTCGCGGCCGGCAAGGAGACGAAGACGAATCTGACGCTCGAGAAGACGAAGAATCTTCCGGCGCAGCTCTCGTCTGCCGAATGGATGATGAGCGTGAACGGGACTCCCGAGGAGAAGGACCGCTTCAACTACATGCTCATGAGCTGCAACTACTGCCACACGCTCAACCGCGTGTTCATGTCGAAGCATGACTCGGCGTCGTTGCTCAAGGCGATGGACCGTATGGTCCGCTACTACGCCGACGGCACGGCGAAGAGCAACGACAACCGCCGGGGCCGTGCGGCGATGGTGCAGGAGCTGGGCCGCGAGGCCATGGAGAAGGACCCGACGTGGGGCGCGTTCCAGAACGTGCCGCGGACGGAGATCGCCGCGTTCGTGGAGAAGAACAACCTGAAGGGGCGCGCCGAGTACCCCTACCAGTTCAAGACGTTGCCGCGCGTAAAGGGCAAGGGCACGCGCGTGATCGTGACCGAGTGGGACCTGCCGGTTGCCGGCACGGTCACGCACGACAGCGACCTCGACTCGAAGGGCAACCTCTGGTACACGGACGAGAGCGCGCAGTTGCTCGGCCGTTTCAACACGAAGACCCTCGAGATCAAGGAGTGGAAGCCGCCCTTTCTGCCGGAGATCCCGAAAGGCCAGATGGAGGGCACGCGCGACATCATCGTCGACAAGAAGGACCGGGTGTGGTTCCCGCTCCGCCGGCCAGGCAATCACAGCTACATGACCCGGTTCGATCCCGCGACCGAGAAGCTCGACATCGGGGATGCCGCCAGCCAGTTCGTCGCCCTTGGTGGCGACGGCTCGGTCTGGGCCGGCAACACCAAGTTCGA
>JBIKWH010000122.1:0-5989 GCA_044356435.1 Vicinamibacterales bacterium | reverse complement strand
GCCCCACGACCTCGGACAGCGGCACCGGGACGATGCTCGGCGGTCGGTTCGCGACCATCACGCCGAAGATTCCGTTCTGCACCATCTCGACCGCGGTGGTGCCGAACCGCGTGGCAAGCATCCGATCGAACGGCGTCGGCGTGCCTCCCCGCTGCAGGTGCCCCAGGACAACGTAGCGGGACTCCTTGCCGGAGAGCGCTTCGAGGTCCGCCGCCAGATGCGCCGCGACGCCCCCGAGGCGCTCGAGGCGCGAGCCCTTCGCTTCCTCGATCACGGTGCGGCGGCCATCCATCGGCGTGGCGCCTTCCGCCACCACGACGATGCTGAACTTCGCGCCGAGTGCCTCGCGCTGCTTGACCTGCGCGACGACCTTGTCCAGGTCGTACGGGATTTCGGGAATCAGAATGATGTCGGCGCCGCCGGCCACACCGGCATGAAGCGCAATCCACCCTGAGTTCCGGCCCATCACCTCGACCAGCATGATGCGCTTGTGCGCCTCCGCGGTGGAGTGCAGTCGATCGATGGCGTCAGTCGCGCAGACGACCGCGGTGTCGAAGCCGAAGCACGAGTTGGTCCCGACGATATCGTTGTCGATCGTCTTGGGCACACCGACGAGCGGAATGCCCCGCTTGTGGAACGCGTAGGAAATCGCGAGCGTGCCGTCGCCACCGATGCAGACCAGCGCGTCCAGCTTCTCGCGCTCGAACATCTGGACGACGCGATCGCCGTAGGTCATGCGACCGTCCGGGGTCTCGATCTCCTTGTCGATCGGGTTCCCCTTGTTCGTCGTGCCGAGGATCGTGCCGCCCAGACGCAGGATGCCGGTGACGTTGCTCGGCAGGAGGACCCGCGTCTTGTCGGGGTAGACCAGGCCGTCGAAACTGTCTTCGAGACCGATGACCTCGATGCCGGCATTGCAGGCCGATTTGACGACGGCGCGGATCACCGCATTGAGGCCAGGCGCATCGCCACCACCCGTGAGTACACCGATTCGCCTGACCCTGTTCATCGTATGAGCTATGTTACACTTGGCCTTCGTTGGTCGTTCGTGTGCCGACAGTCTTGCAGGTCGGTACGACGTCGGTACAACGCCAGTTCCGCAAGGTCAGAACACGGGCGGCTAGCTCAGCTGGGAGAGCGCTGCGTTCGCAATGCAGAGGTCAGGGGTTCGATCCCCCTGCCGTCCACCACTTCACCATCCGGCCATCGGCTTCCTCCCCACCCGCCGTGCCTGTCCCCCGCATCACCCCTGCCGAGCTGCTGACCGCGCTAGCCGCGCCCGCGGACACCGACCGGCCTGTCGTGCTCGATGCCCGGCTCAAGTACCCGTACGAGCACAGCACCGTCATGATCGCGGGGGCGCTCCGCCACACCGACCCGTCGGCCGCGCTGCCCCAGGACAGACTGATCGTGGTGTACGACTCCGACCCTGACGAGCTCGCCAGTTCAGGTGTCGCCGCCGCGCTGCTCCGGCGGGGCTACCGGGCAGCCGCACTCACGGGCGGTATCGCGGCGTGGCTGGCCGCAGGCGGCGCCGTCACCGCCAAGGACGCTCCCAGACCATCGGCGGCGACCGGGTCGCTCAAGGCCTGAGGCTCCCGGCCGCCGTGCTAAGGTGAGGCCGCTGGTATCGCATGCCCCTGAAACGACGTGCCTTCGGCGTGCTGCTTCTCGTGGCGCTGGCCGCGGTGGCAAGCGATGCGGCACCCGGCGCGCCTGGCGCCGGACCCGTGACGCCGGATGCGCTCGCCCAGGCGCTCCAGACGCGCTACCAGACCATCCGGGACTTCACCGCCGACTTCCAGCACAGCTACCGCGGCGGCGCACTGAAGACGCAGGTCGTGGAACGCGGCGTCGCCATGTTCAAGAAGCCTGGCATGATGCGCTGGGTCTACGAGTCTCCGGAGCGCAAGGAGTTCGTCAGTGACGGTCGGCGGATCTACGCCTATATCCCGGCCGACCGGCAGGTCGTCGTCTCCGCGGTGCCGCCCGCTGACGCCGCGCCGCTCCCGGTGCTCTTTCTCGCCGGCAAGGGCGACGTCAGCCGTGACTTCATCGCCAGCCTGCCCGGTGTGGCGTCGCCCGGACGGGCCACGCTCAAGCTCGTGCCCCGAGTCCCCGGTGCCGACTACGACCACATGCTGCTGACCGTGGAGCTGCCCGCGCTCCGGATCGTCGGATTGACCACCGTGGACCTGCAGGGCGGCACCTCAACGTTCGCCTTCTCCCGGCTGAAGGAGAATCAGGGTCTGGCCGATACGCAGTTTGCCTTCCGCATCCCGAAGGGAGTGGATGTCCTGACCGATGATGGCGCCCGCTAGTCTCCTCCGTCTCCGGCCGGCCTCGCTGCTGGCCCTCAGCCTCGTCGTGTCCGCCGCCACGGGCTGCGCCACTGGCGGCTTCGCCGCGCGCGGTCTCCAGGCCGAGCAAGCCGGCGACCACGACCTGGCGGTCGTGGAGTACGCCAAGGCGCTCCAGGCCAGGCCCGGCGACCGCGCCGCGCGGCAGGCCATGGACCGCGCCAAGCTCCGCGCCGCCCAGGATCACTTCACCAGAGGCCGCCGCTTCGCGTTCAGCGGAAAGCTGGACGAGGCTCTCGTCGAGTATCAGCTCGCCGGGGAACTGAATCCGGCGAGCAAGGAGATCGAGGATGCCCTGCGGGACATGCGCGGGCAGCTCAAGACGCGCGTCGCGATCGCCCGCGAGGGAAAGACGAAGCTCGAAACGCTCGTCGAGCGATCGCGCAACCTCCCCCCACCCGGGCTGGACCTTCCGGCCGACGTCAAACTCCCCGCGTCGCTTGTGTTCCGGAACGCACCCTCAAGGGATGTCTTCACGGCGATCGCCCGGTTCGCGAACATCAGCATCGTGTTCGACGCGGACCTGCGAGATCAGCCCGTCACGATCGACCTGCGCAACGCCGCGCTCGAGGATGCGCTGGCGGCCGTCTCCACCAGCACGAAGGCCTTCTTTCGCGTCACCGGGTCGAGAACGGTCACCGTCATTCCCGATACGACCGCCAAGCGGCGGGAGTATGAGGAAGAGATCGTCAGGACCTTCTATCTGAGCAACGCGGACCTGAAGGAGACGATCGACGTGCTCCGCATCGTCATCGATGCCCGCCGGATCGCCCCGATCGCCGCAAACAACGCGATCGCGATCAAGGACACGCCGGAGCGCGTGGCCGCGGCGGCACGGCTGCTCTCGGCCATCGACAAGGCGCGGCCCGAAGTCGTGATCGATGTCGAGCTGCTCGAGGTGGATCGCACCCGCCTCCGGGACTACGGCCTGCAGATCGCCTCTCCCGGCTCGGCCGGCCTCAACGGCGCCGTCACAGCCGACGACAGCAGCCTGACGCTGCGCAGCCTGCGGAACCTGACGCAGAGCGACATGATGCTGACGAATCTGCCGGGACTCTACTACCGGCTGCTCAAGACGGACACGAACACCCGGACCCTCGCGAACCCGCAGCTCCGCACGACGGAGGGCATCTCCGCGCAGGCGCGATTCGGCGAGCGCGTGCCGGTGCCGGTCACGACGTTCGCGCCGATCGCGACCGGCGGCACGGCGCAGCAGCCCATCACGTCGTTCAACTACGAGAACATCGGCGTCAACATCGACATCAAGCCGCGCACGCACCACGACGACGAGGTCTCTCTTGAAGTCAAAGTGGCCGTGAGCAGCATCTCCGGCTCCGGATTCGGCGGCCTGCCGACGTTCGGCAATCGCGAAATCAGCACGGTGATCCGGCTGCGCGACGGTGAGACGAACATGCTCGCGGGACTCATCCGCGACGACGAACGCCGCGTGCTCGACGGGATTCCCGGCCTCAGCGACCTGCCCATCATCGGCCGCCTGTTCGCGCACTCGAAGAAGGAAACGCAGGAGACGGACATCGTGCTCACGCTGACGCCGCGCATCATTCGCGTGCTGGATCTCAGCGAGAACGACCTCCGGCCGTTCCGTGTCGGCCGCGAAACGGGGCTGACGACGATCGACCTGCCGTCGCCGATGCCGCTCGCGCCCGTGACTCCGGCCTCGTCGCAGCCGGGCGCGTTTACGCCGCAGCCGGCCGCACCGCTCCTGCCGCCGTCGGTGCCGGCGCAGCCGCAGGCCCGCTAGCTGACCTTCGTCACCTTCGCCCCGAGGGACCGGAGCCGATCCACGAGCTGGCTGTAGCCCCGCTCGACCGTCTCGAGCGGCGCCACGCACGTCTCCCCGTCCGCGGCCAGGCCGGCCGCGATGAGTGACATCCCCGAGCGCAGGTCCCGGCTGTCCAGCGTCCGTCCGCCGCGCAGCCGAGTCGGGCCGTTGACGATGATGCGGTGCGCGTCCGCGAGGAACAGGTCCGCGCCCATGCCGCTCATCTGTTCGAGGGCGAAGAGGCGCAGCTCGTACATCCAGTCGTGGACGAGCGTGCGTCCCTCTGCCTGCGTCGCGAGCACCGTGACGAGGCTGACGAGATCGCTCGGGAACGACGGCCACAGACCCGTGGCGATGCGCTTGACTGCCTTCGGCTTCGATGGCCGGACGATGAAGGCACCGTCCTCCATGCCACAGACGATGTTCATGCGCTGCAGGACAGCCGCCACCACCTCGATGTCCTCGGGCCGGGCCCCGTCGATCGCGACTTCCCCGCCTGTGATCGCGGCCACGACGGCCCAGCTTCCGGCTTCGATGTAGTCGCCCCAGAGATCATGTGTCGCTCCGTGCAGCTTCGTCGCGCCGGTGACGCGAATCGTCGAGCTCCCGGCGCCTTCGATCTGCGCGCCCATCTTCGACAGGAACGTGCACAGCTCGACCACGTGCGGCTCGGTGGCGGCGTGACGAATCTCCGTCGTGCCAGGCACGGATGCCGCCGCGAGCAGCGCCGTCTCGGTGCCGGTCACCGACGCCTCGTAGAGATACATCGACGCGGCCTTCAGACCGTCCGGCGCTTCCATGACGTGATCCGGACCGTCGCTGAGCCGCGCGCCCAGCGCGCCCAGCGCTTCCAGGTGCGTCGAGATGCTGCGACGGGCCGGAAAGTCACCGCCGGGAGGTGCCAGGCGCGCGCGACCTGTCCGCGCGAGCAGCGGCGCAAGCAGCAGCACCGAGCCCCTGAGCCGTCCGACCAGCGTGCGATCGGCCTCGTGCGTCCGCACCTCGGCCGCCCGGATCGTCAGCGTCGTCGACCCGATGCCGGTCACCTCGGCGCCCAGATCCGCGAGCAGCCGCGCCATGACCTCCACGTCGCCGATGCGCGGCACATTGGTCAGCACGCACTCGTCGCCCGTCAGCAGGCAGGCCGCCAGCAACGGCAGCGCGGCATTCTTGTTTCCCTCGACGGCGACGCGGCCCTCGAGCCGGTGCCCTCCTTCTACGACGAGCGTCGACATCAGATCCCAGACCCCTTCAGAAACGCGACGCGCGCGTCGTCCTCAAACCCCAGAAAGATCGGCTCGGCGGCGAGCGCCACTCCGAAGCGATCCAGCACGGCCTGCTTCACGGCGACCGCACACGCCATCACGTCGCCGGCCGACGCCCCGCCGCGGTTCACGACGGCCAGCGCGTGCCGGCTCGAGAGGCCCGCGGGCCCGGCGCCCCCACCTCGCAACCATCCGGCGTGCTCAATCAGCCACGCAGCCGGCACCTTGACGCGGCCCTCGCCCGCCGGAAACATCGGCAGCGGCGCGTCCGCGCGGAGGCGGACCGCCTCGGCCTGTACGAGCGTCAGGACCGGATTGACGAAGAACGACCCGACACTCCTCGCGTCCGGGTTCGCCGCCTCCACCACCATCCCTTTCGCCCGTCGCAGGTCCAGCACCGCGGCCCGCACGGCCCCCGGCGTCACGCCAGGCCTGCCGGCGAGCGCGCGCTCGACTTCGGCCGCGAGCGGCCGCAGTCGCGCGCGTGAGAGTCCGAATCGCACCGCCGCAATGATGTACCGGTTCTGGTCGGCCGCACGAAAGCGGCTGTCGCGATACTCGAATCGGCACGCGTCCGCGGG
>JBIKWH010000121.1:0-6030 GCA_044356435.1 Vicinamibacterales bacterium | reverse complement strand
ACGCCGAACACCGTGAAGTTCGCACGCCGCGTTGCGGGCATTGCCGTGCCGGAGCTCGGGATCGCGGACCTGGCCAGCCTTGAAGGCCAGTACCCGCGGAAGGAGGACGTCACGACGCTGCTCGGCAAGCTGGACCACGCGCTGACGCCCAGTCAGCGCCTCAGCGTGCGGGGCAACTTCACCCGCAACAAGGGCAGCAACATCGCGGGCGGTTCCGTGCTGCTCAGCCAGGCCACCTCGAACCTCGAGTCCTTCCGCAACCAGGGCCTGTCCGTCGTGACGAGCGTGAACGGCGCCGTGGGTCCACGCACGTTTCTGGAAACCAAGGTCCAGGTCTCGGGTGAGATCCGTCCGCGCACGGCGCAGGGTACCGGGCCGCAGGTCCAGATCGCCGACACCGGGACATTCGGCACGCCGCTCTTCCTGCCCGGCACGCAGGACATGTATCGCTACCAGGTCTCGGAGAGCATCGTCCATCAGCAGGGGGCGCACGATCTGAAGGCCGGCGCCGACGTGAATTCGTTCAATATGCGGAACAACGCGTTCGCGCTTGGTCTGCACGGCGCCTACACGTTCCCGACGCTCGACGCCTTCATCGCGCGGCAGCCGTCGCTCTACGCGCAGAACTTCGGCTTGAACGGGAACACGGCACAGGACGCGGCACTGCTCAAGAGCTTCTGGCAGCACGAGATCGCGGCCTACGTGCAGGACCGCCTGCGGCCCACGCCGCGTCTCACCGTGACGTTCGGTCTTCGCTACGACATGCAGCGCAATCCGCAGCCGCAGGCCGGGATTGCCGGCGTGCAGGTGCCGGTCGGTGAGCCGCGGCGCGTCGGGAACGACGTGCAGTTGACCTATGCGCCCGTTCCGCAGGGCATCCCGCACGACACCAACAACTGGGGACCACGAGCGGATGCCGCGTATCAGCTCGATGACGCCGGCCGGACGATCGTGAAGGGTGCCGCTGGCATCTACTACGGGCGCACGCCGATGATCTATTTCCCGATGCGCGGCGCGGGCGTCAGCAACACGACGCTCTTCTCGCCGCCGTCGCGTTTCGGTGTCACCTTTCCCGCCGTGCTGCCGTCAGCCATCGCACCGGGGTCGGCGCTCGCGGCGCTGCTGGGTCCCCCTGCGATCTCCTACGTCGACCCGGAGTTCAACAACCCCCGTGTCCTGCAGATGAATGCGTCGGTGACGCGCCAGCTCGCGGGGCTCTCCGTGGAGGCGGGCTACCTCGGGAGCTGGTCCGACAACCTCCGGATCGGTGGGTTCCGCGCCACGCTATGGGACCGCAACATCGCCGCGCCGGCGACGTTCGACGCCGCGGGGCGCGGCGTGAACCTGCTCGGCACGGCCAGGCCCGATGCCACGATCGCGCAGGCGAATGCGCTGACCAGCCTCGGGCACGGCCGCTACCAGGCGCTCCTGCTGACGGTGACCCGGCCGATGCGGAACCGCTGGCAGTTTTCGGCGAGCTACACCCTCGCGAAGAGCCTCGGGAACGGGTCGACCGAACGGGACACGGAGGCGCCGTTCGGCCCGTCCGATCCGTTCAATCTCGACGCGGACTACGGCATCAACGAGATTGACGAGCGCCATCAACTGCGGTCCTACCTTGTGGTGACGCTGCCGGGTGCCGCTACCGTGGCGTCCACGTGGACCGCCGGGTCGGGACTCGCGTTTCCCGCTTACAGCGCGGTGGACCTCAACGGCGACCGGGCGCTCAATGACGGCCTCAACCCTGACCGTCCGCTCGTCGACGGCCGGCCCCTCGCGCGCTTCCCGTATCACCAGCCTGCCTATGTCACGTGGGATCTGCGCGTGGCGAAGGGCCTTCGCGTGCCGGGCACAGGCCGTGCCCAGGTCATTCTCGAAGTCTTCAACCTGCTGAACGGCGCGAACCGCTATGCCGATCCCCGGACGCAGGCGATCCTCGGGAGTCCGAACTTCCGCGTGAACAACCGGACGCTCGGCCCGCGCCTCGCGCAGCTCGGCGTCCGGTTCGACTTCTAGGAAAGGTCGCCGGCCGGAGCCGGGGACGCGGAGCCGGGGTCCGTTCCGGCACTGCGCACCAGGCCGGCCTGGAGACCGAGGATCGCCGCATCCAGCAACTGGCGGGCGACCGCGTCGAGGGCGCGCGACGGTGGCCGCCCGGTCAGTCCCATGACGGCAGGGCCGTGGACGGCGGCCAGCAGCACGGTCCCGGCGCTTTCCAGGTCCAGGTCCGCGGGCATCAGGCCCTCGGCGATGCACCGTCGCAGGCGCCGGTCGACGTCGTCGCTCATGCGGCGGATCATCGCGATCTGCGGTTCCTGCTGGCTCGTGGCCGCGGCCGGGTCCATCCAGAGCAGCGTGAAGTACTCCGGGTGGGCCTTGCTGAAGTCGTAGTAGCGCAGGTAGGGCAGCCGCAGGTTGTCCAGCGAGTCGGCCAGCTCCTCGGAGGGGTGCTGCGCCTCGAGCAGGCGCAGGCCGTCGTCCGCGAGGCCCGCGAACATCGCTTCCTTACTGGGGAAGTAGTAGTAGATGGCCTGTGCGCTGAAGCCCATCCGTTTCGCCACTTCGCGCATCGAGACGGAGGCGTAGCCGGCTACGGTGTAGAGCTTATGGGCGACTTTGAGGATCTTCCGGCGCGTCCGGTCGTGATAGCCGCCCTGGTCGGCGGACATCCGCTCCTTCAGCATGCTGGTCACGGCCGCAGCCGTGGGGCCCTGCCCTGGTGTGCGCCGTGTCTTCCGCGAGGTCTTCTGAGCCGCCCGTACCACTTGAACAGGCATTCTAGTCGCGCGCCGGTTTCCTCGGCGATTCCCTGATATAGGTAGTGAAACTCCAATGAGCGACACACCCGCCGGCGTCCAGCAGAAGGCACTCCGCATCAACCTCGACCCGACCCGCTACGGCACCTTCGCCGAGATCGGCGCCGGTCAGGAAGTGGCGCGCAACTTCTTCCGCGTCGGCGGCGCCTCCGGCACCGTGGCCAAGACCAGCTCCGCCTACGACATGGCGGTGAGCGACGCCATCTACGGCCCGGCGGACCGCTATGTCAGCCGCCAGCGCCTGGTCGCCATGCTCGACCGTGAGTACGCCCTGCTGGTGGATCGACTGGGCACCACGCGCGCGAACACCGCGCTCTTCGTCTTCGCGGACACGGTAGCCACGAGCAGCTTCCGCACGAAGAACGAGGCCCACGGGTGGATGGGCATCCGCTTCCAGGCCGAGCCTGGCGCGGCGCCCTCCGACATCCTCATGCACGTCCGGATGCTCGACAAGGAAGCCGAACGCCAGCAGGAAGTGCTCGGCGTGCTCGGTGTGAATCTCGTGCACGGGACGTTCTACGCGCACGCCCGTCCCGAGGCGCTCATCGGCGAGCTGCTCGACAGCCTCACGTGGGAGCACGTCGAGGTGGACACGATCCGCTTTTCCGGGCCGGCCTTCGCCGGCGTGGACAACCGCCTGATGGCGCTCCAGCTCGTGAAGTCGGGGCACACCGAGGCGGCGATGTTCACCGCCGACGGTGAGGCCGTGCAGTGGGCCGAGGTGCTCTACAAGAAGCCGGTGCTGGTGCAGCGCGGCAGCTACCACCCGATGACGAACCCCATGCTCGACATGCTCACGCGGGCCGAGGCGCAGTTCGTCCGCGAGCCAGGGCTGGAGGGGGAGAGCCCGGTCGTCCTGCTCGAGATGACGCTCCGGCAGCTCAAGGTCGGAGACGACATCAACCATCGCGACTTTCTCGACCGCGTCGACATGCTGAGCGCACTCGGCCATCCCGTGCTGATCTCCAACTTCCTGCGGTATCACCGCCTCGTGGCCTACCTCTCCCGCTACACGCAGAAGCCGATCGGCCTGCCGCTCGGCGCGGTGCGCCTCCGGGACGTGCTCGACGAGAAGTTCTACACGGATATGCCCGGGGGCATCTTTCAAGGGCTGGCCCAGATGTTCCGGCGGGGCGTGAAGGTCTACGTGTATCCGTCGCTCGACCCCGGTGGGCATCTGACGACGGTGCGGAATCTGACCGTCGCGCCGCACCTGCGGCACCTCTACGCGCACCTGGTCGACAACCACCTGGTCGAGGACCTGCCGGAGTACACGCCGGAGTTCCTCGCGACCAGCTCCGGCCGGGTACTCGATCAGATTCAGTCCGGCGACCCGGCGTGGGAGCGGCACGTGCCGCCGCCCCTGGTCGAGGTCATCCGCAGGAAGCGCCTGTTCGGCTGCGCCGGGTAGAGCGCTGTCCCAGCTGCGCCCGGTTCAGGGCAGGAACTTCGCCTTGTTCGTGGTACGCGTCGCGGCGTCTGCCGCTTTCTCGGCCGCGGCTGCGGCCTTCAGGCGCGCCGCTTCCAGCGCCGGTGCCTCCCGGTTATCCATCACGACGGCCGCCGCCTGGGCTTTGCGTGCCAGGCCTTCGCGCGAGACGGACGTCACCGCGAGCCCGAATGTGCCGGCGTACTCCGACGTGTGGAGCACGACGGACGCGTCGCCCTCGCGCCAGGCCGCGATCGGACGCGCGGCGTCGAGGCTGTCCTGGGCGTCCCGCCGCCTCGGTGTTGCCGGAAGCGGGGAGACAGGCCCGTACACGGACGTCAGGGCGGCCGTCATGTCCGCCTGGCTCAGGCCTTCCGTGCCGCTGCGGCTGTAGTCGACGACGAGGCGGAAGAGCCGGTCGTCCAGAAAGCTGAAGTGGATGACGCTGACCGAGGCGTTCGCTTCTCCCGGTCCGCTGCGCGACGGACGCCACGAGAGTTCCTGCAGCAGTGACGGACGCGTGTGAAGGGTCCGCAGATCGCGTGGTGTGGCCAGCGTCGCGGCGAGGATGTCGGCGGTCGACGCGCCGAGCGCGAACTCGCGGTACCGATCCAGCCCGGCGGCCGCCGTGGAGCCTGACAACACGGCCAGGAGGAGCGGAACGAGCAGGAGGCGCGGGCGGGAGAGAGTTGTAGTCATGACGCGAGGCTACCGCTCTGTCAGCAGCACGTCTGTCTCCTTCCGGACACCCTCGGGTATAGTCCTTGACGGTCTGACAGTGAAGAACAAACTCCGGCGGCCCCTCGGCGTCCGCCGCCTCGCAGTCGTGTGCATGACGGCGGGACTCCTGGCTGCACTCGTGGCCGGCCCCGCCGCTGCGCAGACGCCGGCTCCGGCGCTGCCGCCGCCGTCGACCGTCTCCGTGCCTGGCCTCTCCGTGCCGATTTTCGGACCCCCGCCGCCTGAACTGCCCGCGACGTCGGCGCGTGACGCCGCTGGCCGGCTCACCATGCGCGCCGTGAAGCTCCCCGCGCCGCTCAAGATCGACGGCAGGCTCGACGAGGCCGTGTACGCGACCGTGCCCGCCGTCACCGACTTCATCCAGATGGACCCGCAGGCCGGCGCGCCGGCCACGCAGAAGACCGAGTACTGGGTCTTCTATGACGACAAGAACCTCTATGCCGTGGTCCGGGCATATGAGTCGAACCTGCGTGGCATGGTGGCCAACGAGATGCGTCGCGACGCGGTCATGTTGACGCAGAACGAGTACGTGAACTTCTCCTTCGACACGTTCTACGACCGGCGGAACTCGCAGCTCTTCCTTGTTTCTCCGACCGGGGGCCGGATGGACGGCCAGCTCACCAGCGAGCGCCAGTACAACGGCGACTGGAACCCGGTGTGGACGCTGCGGACGAGCCGCTTTGAAGGGGGCTGGACCGCCGAGGCGTCGATTCCGTTCCGGTCACTCCGCTACCGTCCCGGTAAGGATCAGGTCTGGGGGCTGCACGTCAGCCGCTTCAACCGCTGGAAGAACGAGATCGCGTACCCGATCCCGATGGACCGCGCGCGCGGCGCTTCCGGGGCATTCCAGATGTCGGTCGCGCCGACGCTGGTGGGCATCGAAGCGCCGCCCCAGGGGAAGAACGTCGAAATCAAGCCCTACGGCATCGCCGGCACGAGCAGCGACCTGCTGGCAAACCCCCGGATCAGCAACGACGTGACGACGTCGTTCGGTATGGACGCCAAGATCGGCATCACGGAAGGCATCGCGGCGGATCTCAGCTA
>JBIKWH010000337.1:0-3255 GCA_044356435.1 Vicinamibacterales bacterium | reverse complement strand
CCTTGGTGCTCAGGTTGTCCCAGCTGTAGACCAGCATCCCGATCGGAATCCGCCGGCGCCTGGCCGCCTGTGCGAAGTCCGCCTGGGACGAGGCATTCAGGTCCACCAGCGGCGTGAGCAGCACCGCGTCCGGCTGCTCCTCCTCGAGAATCGCGTCGCACACCGGGTCGACCGGCAGCACGCCCTCGACGAGTTCCACGACCCGGCGCAGGCGCTTCCGTTCGCGATCCGACAGCGACAGCGCCAGGTCCGCCCACGCCTCGTCAACGGGGGTGGCCGCGTCGAACAGCACGCGCGCGGCCTTCATGAACGCACGCTGCCGAAGCTTGCCCGCCGACCGATAGGGCTCCTCGAGGTAGCGCAGGTAATTCCAGCTTCGACGGAGCAGCGCCACTTCCTCCCAGTGCTCGGTTCGACGGCCCGGGACCACGCGGCAGGTCACACCGGGCGTCGCAACGAGTTCATCCAGGCGCGACTCACCGCCGCGAGACTCCGCGGTCCAGGCCACGGTCAGGAGATGACCGCGCCGGGCAAGTTCCTGAATCGCCGGAACGAATGGCCGCAGAAACTGCGGCGACATGCCCAGGACCAGTAGCTTCATGCCCCGGACCTCGGGGCGTCATTCACGGTTTCGCAGGATCCAGGCAACCGCCTCCTCCACGTTCTCAACAATGGTCTCGACTTCCACGCCACTCGGCGGATTCGCCGCCGCCTCGCGACCCTGGCCGCTCATCACGAGCAGTGACCGGACGCCCGCGCGATGCCCGGCTTCCACGTCGCGCCACGTGTCTCCCACCATCCAGGACCGCTCGAGGTCCACGCCGAGTTCCCGGGCCGCGCGGAGCAGGAGTCCCGGCTCCGGCTTCCGGCACTGGCACGCCACGCGATAGCGATCCACCGCAGCGGCGGGATGATGCGGGCAGTAGTGGAACGCGTCGATGCGGGCCCCGCTCCCGGCAAGCTGCTCGTTCAGGACGCGATGGGCCTCGTCCAGAAACGGCTCACCGAAGAACCCGCGCGCCACGCCGGACTGATTCGTGACGACGACGGCAAGCAGGCCGGCATCGTTGATGCGCTTCACCGCGCCAGCCGACCACGGGTACAGCACCAGGTCCGCCGTCGTCCTGAGGAATCCGTCCCCAACCTCCTCGATCAGCGTGCCGTCGCGATCGAGAAAGATGGCGGGCCGGGTCACGACCGCCTAGGTTAGCACTGCGCCGTCGGAGTCCTCCCGCGACACCGCCATCGTCTGAAGCCCTGCGGCGCCGGCCGCGGCGACCGCCCGTTTGACGACCGGCGCGCCGGCGGATTCGCGAAACGACACCATCCGCGTCGGCCTGAACTTGCGCAGCAGCAGCCGCACCTGAACCGGGTCGTCCGGCATGCCGACCACGACACACCGCTCAAGGCGTTTCCCCGCTCGCTTGGCCGCGGCCCCCGCCGCGCTGCCATCAGGTACGCACAGCAGGATGCGCCCACCGTTCACGGCAACGACGGCGGAGAGCGCAACGAATCGCTCGACGTCCTCGGGCGCGGCCGCCACCCACAGGAAACGCTTCGGGCGTCCGCTGGCTGCGCCTGGCGCGGGCGCCATCGGCAGGAACCACGACTGAAACCGCGGCGAGGCACTGGTCGCGCGGAGCTGGCTGGCGTGGAGGGCGGCCGGCGCGAGCGGCGCCAGCAGCCGCTGCACCAGCGTCGTCCGCCAGTCGCGGGAGACCGGACGCGCCTGAACTGTCGCCGTCTCCACGGCCTCCGCGAACACGCGTCCAGCAGGAACGTCCCGGCCGCAGGGGCGGACGAAGGCGTCCACGAAGCGGGCGGCCTGCTCGTCGCGCGACGTCGACCCGAGCGACGCGCGCACCTGCGCCACATGCGCATCCAGTGACGCCGCCGTGTGCAGCAATCCGCCGCCGGCCTTCTGCAGATGGCGGAAGTGCAGCGTGCCGGACTGCGTCCCTGCATAACGGTCCGACAGAATGGAGAACACAGGCCGTCCGACGATGGCCGACTCGATCTGCGCGCTCGTGTTCACGCCGACGACCGCGTCGCTGAACGCCAGCGAATGGAAGAAATCCGCGCGGGCGGCCTCCCCGACCGGATTGGCTCCTTCGCGTGGCCACACGGCCGTCAACCCGTCGTCGAAGATCTCGTCGCGCCACTGCGCCGCATTCTGCGGGTGCGGCCTGATGAGCACCGCGGCCGATCGCAGCGGCTCCGCGGCACCGCGGATCGCGGCCAGCCAGGCGCGGACGGCCGGGCGCTCGTCGCCCGCGATGAACACCGACGAGCAGAGATACAGCAGCAGCGGACGGTCGGCCGGCACGCCGGCCGTGGCGCAGAACGCGGCGCGGTCCACCTGCGGTCGCTGCTCGAACCAGTGGTCGAACGCCTGGGCACCGGTCGCGCGGCAGTGGGCGCGGTCGAGGCCGTGCTGGGTCACGCACTCGTCGATCTGCGCGTCGTTCCAGACCAGCGCCAGGTCGGGTTTGTCGTGCAGCAGACCTTTGGTCGTCAGGTGATCCCAGCTGCCCGAGGCGTAGATCACGGGCACCCGACGGGCACGGGCCGCGCGCAGCACATTGACCTGGTCCGAGCGGAAGTAGAGCAGCGGCGTCACGACGACGACATCAGGCTGGAAGGCATCGAGCGCGGCACCCGGTTCTTCCGGCACGGGAAGCCGGCGTTCCGCCGCGTGGATCAGGGCATCGACGAACCGGCGCGCGGGCGCGAGGCGCAACCACGACTCGATGTGCACGGCAAACGCCGGCGTCTCGCCACGCGCCCGGCTGCGCAGCAGCGGTGCGTCGTCGTACTCGGGCCGGAGGTATCGCCAGTAGTCGCGCGCGGCACGCAGGTCCGTCGCGAGCGCAGTCCAGGCGTTGCCGCCGCCCGGCATCACGCTGGACGTCAGGCGTCCGTCGCCGGGATCCACGCGACCAAGCACCTGAAGCGCCGCGCCCGTGACGCTGTCGGGGTCTGCGTCCTTCCCGAGGAGGACGTGCACCTCGTGGCCCCGCACCAGCAGGTGCCGCAGGCCGGATTCGAAGTTCCTGAGAAAGCCCGGATGGCTGATGGAAAAGAGGACCCTCATCCCCGATGAGCGGCACCGGCGCCGGTGACCGTCGCCAGACCGGCGGTCAGGAGGCCGGCGGCGTGCGTCGGAATCACCGTCAGCGGCGCAGCGTGCAACCGGGAGAACGCGAGGTCGGCGAGGTACCGGTGGTGCAGGTAGTATTCGGCGACCGAATGGAA
>JBIKWH010000418.1:0-2765 GCA_044356435.1 Vicinamibacterales bacterium | reverse complement strand
CAAGGTAGGAGAACCCTCCATAGGTGCCGACGAACGCCCGCGCGTGCCCGACCACGGCCGTCTGCACCTCAAGGTTGTTCGCCGGTGTCATGGCGGCACCCAGCGACGCCAGCGACAGATGCCGCGCGTCCGCGTACTGTCCATGGTCGTCGACGGCCGCGCCCTGATCCAGCAGCACGACGGGAAGGCCTCCGGGGACCCGGGACAGGATGTCTTCAACGAAGCGACGGTTCGCCGCCGTGTCCGGGAACGCAGCGCTGAAGTAGAACTTGGCCGCCACGTACTCGGCTGGCAGCCCAGGCACGAGCGTTCGCGGCGGTGGCGCGATCGCGCGGTAGCGAAGCGTCTGCAGCAACGGTCGCACGCCGGTCTGGCCGTCCAGATACGTCGCCACCATGCCGTAGAGATACGCGGGATGCAGCACGGACGGCACCGCGCCGATGCGCTGGCTGACCAGGCGGAGCAGCCGGCGGTCCCGCGGACCGATCCGTCGCTGCTTGAGCGTCACGCCGTCGGGTGTTGTGCCGTGGAGACCGGCCAGATCCAGCACGTCGAGGTAGCGGGTCGCCAGCTCCCCGTACCACGACGCCGGGCCTCCCCGGGACACCACGACGAGCCGGGACGGGTCCACGGCGAAGTGCTCGACGAACCAGCGGACGAACGGAATCCAGTAGATCAGCTCGAAGCCGACTTCGCCGGCCCAGGGGCCGACGAGAATCGGCCGCGTGCCGGCGGCGATCCGCGACAGCCGTTGCATGACCTGCTGCTGCGTCACGGCCTGCTGCGAAATGGACTGCGTCGAACCCAGCACGCCCTTCAGAAACGCATTCTGCCGGGACATCGTGCTCCTGATGCGCTGTGAGTGATCGCTCTGCAGCGCTCGCAGGTCGCCCTTGAGCACGTCGACGGCCTTCCGCTGTCCGACGAATCCGGATTCGACAACTGCTCTCGTACCGGCCAGACGCTCGGTCAGCCGGTGCACGTCCTTCGTCAGCGCGTCCACGTTCTTCTTCAGCGCTTCGGCCTTGGTGCGTTCAGTCGCGTGCGCGGCCCGCTGGCTCCGCAGCAGTTCGAGAATCTGCTTGCGTCCGCGGCGCTCGTCGTCCGCCGAGGGATTGAAGAGCGGCGCAAGACGGAGGCCGACCCGTCGAAGCAGGGACTCACCCATTGCGCCTGTAGTGTCGCACACCGCCGCGTCCACATCGCGTGGGTGGATTGAGATGGCCGCTCCTGCCTGCCGCCAACAGGGCGCACATGCTCACCTCGGTGTGGATGCTACACACGTGGTTCATTCGGAAGGCTCTGGAAACAATAGTCTATCTTCGGGGTGGGCGGCGTCCTGGGCTCAGAGACGTGAGACTGCCCGTGCCATGGTCCATGCGAACATGCTAGTCTGCACGCGCTGCTGGGAGCCGGGACGCAGAACGGCCAGTCGGTTCTTCGACACCGTTACTCCTGCTTCCCTCTAGGAATCTGATGACGCCCGAACGCAATCTCGACATTCAGGCCGCTCTTGCCGTCCGTGCGCGCGCGTGCGTCGGCACCCAGGGCGGGTGCTCCCGTCTGGCGCCCCTGCGCGGGTCGACCGGCGCGGGACAGGCTCTCCATGGTTGACAGGTTCCTGCGGTGGATGCTCCGCCGTGTGGGAGTGGCCCGCGACGAATCCATCGAGGCGCTGACCGCCGCGGTTCGAGACTTGGCGAACGCGCAGCGCAACCAGGCTGTGCAACTGAAGAGACTGCTGGAGGCCCAACGAGCCCAGGATCAGCGCTGGCATGAAACGTTGAATCGCTGGAAGCAGGAGACTCTCGAGTCGTACCGGCACGCACAACACGACGCAGCGCGGGCCGACGCAAAAGTGCAGAGGGGCTGGCAGCAAACCCTCGAGTCGGGTCAGAAGAGTTGGCAGAACCTCGTCGCATCGAATCAGAAGCGATGGCTGGAACGGAACGAGTTGTCGCAGCAGTGGGAGAAGAACCACCGCAAATGGCGAACCATCGTCACCCGTCAGATCGCCGCGATGATGAGAACGCTGCAGTTGTCGCGCATGCCGCTGCAGCCGCCGCACGACCTGCTGGCCCGGCGCTTCCGGCTTTTCTCGCAGAACGAAGAAGACGGCATCATCCTGGCGCTCTTCGAGCACGCGGGCGTCACCGACCGGCGTTTCGTCGAGCTTGGCAGCGGCATGAGTGGCGGCAACTCGGCCCTTCTTGCCTACGAGTGTGGCTGGAGCGGCCTGATGGTCGAGATCGAGCAGAGAAAGGTCGACACCCTGCTCAAGACCTTCCGGCACAACCCTGGCGTGGTCGGCGTTGCCGCGGCGGTCTCGCCGGACAACGTCAACGATCTGTTGAGCAGGCATGGCTTCACGGGCGAAATCGACCTGCTGTCGATCGACATCGACAGTTTCGACTACTGGGTGCTCGAAGCGCTCACGGTCATCTCGCCTCGCCTGCTGATCGTCGAATACAACGCGAGTCTCGGCCCAGACCGGGCGCTGACCATCCCCAAGGACGGCGCGCTCGAGGACATCCCGAGGTCGTTACGAGGGGCATCGCTTGCCGCCATCGAGAAGCTCGCCCGTCGAAAGGGGTACCGATTGATCCTCTGCGACCCGACGGGTATCAATGCCTTCTTCCTCCGCGACGACGTGGCGACGGAACTTGCCGGGCAGTCGGCCGCTGCCGCGTATCGGCCATCGGTGGACCGCTGGAGTCTGTCGGAGGCGCCTGAGCCCGTGGCCCCGCTGAGTGACGGGACCGAGT
>JBIKWH010000120.1:0-6046 GCA_044356435.1 Vicinamibacterales bacterium | reverse complement strand
TGACGAGCACGAGCGTGATGCGGTCGCCGTGTGCCGTCACCTGGGCCGGAAGCCGGGGAAGCAGTGCCTGACAGGACTCGCAGCCCGGACTGCTGAAGATCAGCACCACCGGCTTGCCGCGCGCCACCAGGCTCTCCAGTGTGTGCGTGTTCCCGGCGAGATCGGGGAGCGCGAAGCCGGGCGCGACCGTGCCGGCCGCGACGCCGTTGCCGGTGAGCCGTCGAGCCGGCGCGGTGCCGGCCGGATTCGCGGTTGATGCGCCACCTGCGGCTGGCGCGACCGCCGCGACGGCCGTCGCCGGTGGTGCCGGGCTGGTGCGCCGTCTCGGAGCGGGGATCTCCGCGGCGTCCTGATCGTCATCGGCGTCTTTGCCCGGTGCATCCGGATCGCCGGGCAGCGCGGCGCGGAGCACTACGAACACGCCGAGTACAACGACCGCCACGAGCGCGCGCCGCTGGAGCGGCAATACCCGGAACCATGCCCAGAAGTCAGTCGACGCAGACGGCGGCCCGGCGGCGACGAGCCACGCGGCGACACCGAGCAGCACCACGTTGCGCAGCACGGTCAGCGCGCTGATCGGTGCCGGGCGCACCTGCCCGAAGCAATTGCAGGCCGGGCGGCGTCCGCGGGCCAGGTTCGCCAGCATGGCGACGATGAAGACGACGAGAAGCCCCGTAGCGACCCAGGCGCCGAACCAGGCTGTGGCCGCGAAGGCGAGGGACAGGGCGACGGCGACCTCCACGTGCGGGAGGCCGCGGAGCAGCGGCCGGGCGAAGGCCGGCGCGCCGAATTCGGCGACGGCCGTGGCCGCCGCGCGCGGGCTGGCGAACTTCGCCATGCCCGCCATGAGAAATGTGCCGCCGAGCACGCCCCGGCTGAGGACGCCGGCCCAGTCGATCAGGGTCACGGGCGTCGATTGTGCCACGCCTGCAGCGGCCTCTCCTCTACGGCACCTTCTCCAGCTCGATGGTGAAGGGCAGGTTCGGGAACTCGAGGTAGGCGAAGAAGCTGGTGCCGGAACCGGTCGTCAGGCGTCCGCCGAGCTTCTCGAGCGCGGCCACCGTGCCGGCGATGTCCTTCACGCCGAACGACAGATGCTGCACGGACCCGTCGCCGTGCCGTTCGAGGCCGTCGCGCCACGGGCTCTTGCCGCCGGTCGGCTCCAGCAGGTGGATCTCGACGCCATTCGTGCGGATCTCGGTTGTCCGGACGCCGGCTTTCGGGTCACCGGGGTACCCCTTCGGTACCGGCCCCGGAGGCACGACCGCGTGAATCGGGTTGTAGGTCGCCCCGAAAGCGTGCGCGAAGTGCCGGGCCGAGGCGTCCACATCCTTCACGACAAAGCCGATGTGACGGAACGTGCCGTCGAAGGTCGGCGCGGCCACGGGAGTCCGCTGCGCGCGCAGGGATTCCAGGCCGGCACCCAGGGCTACAAGCAGTACGCCGCCCACGAGGCGGGCGATCCAGGTCGAGGTGCGTGTCATGAGTGGTCTCGGAAGTTAGCGCGCCAGCGGATCCGGGCGCAGTTGAATCTGCATGAGTTTGCTGGTCGTGCCGCGTCCACCTTCGGTGTGCCACGGCGCCTGGCTGCTGTAGGCGCTCCAGAGTCCGCGTCCCTTCCAGCCGCCCTTCGCGTTGTCGATGCGGCCGTCGAGCCCACGGCTGTAGTAGCCGATCGGATACGGCACGCGGATGGTGACAAACCGGCCGTCCGGTCGCAGGGCGAGGAGCGAGTCCGAGTTCGTGCCGTTGACGAACGGCGTGTTCGCGCCGAGGCCGAACGTGTCGAACTTGTCGACCCAGTTGTAGTAGTGCATGTCGCTGCTGCCCCACGTGGTGTCGCCCGCGAAGGCGGGGCCGGGCGTGCGGTGCAGCGTCCAGCCTTCAGGGCAGTGCGCGCCGGTGGCCGACGGCCCGTTGTGCGTGCGGCACTTGCGGCGGTCGAAGCTGGCGAGGTGGCCGCTCTGGAGTCCCGTCCACACGAGGCCGTTCTTGTCCACGTCGATGCCGCGCGGGCCGAAGCCGCGCACCTTGTGGCCTTCGCCGAACGGCGGTTCGTAGGCTTCGGAAAGCCCTGTCTTCGGGTCGAAGCGGATCAGCATCCCGGGCAACGCGCTGATCGCGCCCCAGACGCTGCCGTCGAACGGATGCGGCTCGATACCGTAGAGACCGAGGCCGAAGCCAGTCTCATACCCGGTCGGACGCCCGCCGATGCGCGTGTCCTTTGCGGGATCGACGGGCTGGCCCGGTTCCACGTAGGCGTCGCGTTTCCCGTTTCCGTTGGTGTCGAGGATGAACGGCGACCACCCCTGCGCGGCCGCGGCATCCTTCGTTTCCTCGAAGACGCGTGTGTTGAGCCAGCCGATCACCTGGCCTCCGCCGCTGAACCACAGCGTGTTGTCGGCGTCGTGGCCGAACTGCAGATGGTGCGTGGAGAAGCAGAGGTTGACGGAGGTGACCTGGCCCGTTTCCGGGTTGTACATCGACGCCGGGAACTGTTCGCCAGCGGGAACGCCTTCGCGGACGCGTGCGCGGAACCGGCCTGGCAGAACGCCGGGTTCGCCGCCGGGCGCGTGACGGACGTCATCCACACGCGGCCGCGCCGGTCGAGCATCGGGTTGTGCATGCTCGCCGTGTTCTTCCAGATCAGTTCCTCGCCCCAGTAGGGTGACGGCGCGAGCAGCGACTGCGCCTGCGAATACGCGGCGCCCGCCTCCACGGGCAGCGAGACCTTGCTTTCCGCGACATGGCGCACCGGGTCGACGGCGATCAGGTCCGGTGTGTTGTAGCGGTCGTTCCCGTAGACGCGGCCGTAGGCGTTCGCCGTCGGGTTGCGGCGGTCCGTGGCCGTCACGTCATGCACGAACGCGCGGTCGTTGGCCCAGTCCCACTGCGTGATGACGACGTTGCGCTCCACGCCGGACGGGCGGGGCGGAGCCGCCGGCACGTCGCCCTTCGCGATGCCGTCCGACCAGTCCGCGAACATCTTCAGCCCGCGCGCGCGACCGAAGCCGTTCATCGCGCCGTTCATGACCGGGGCCGCCTGGGACGCCTGAACTCGGCGGTCCCATGCCGCCGTCGACGTGGGGAACGTGCCGAGGGCCGCCGGCAGCTCGCGCGTCGCCTTGGTGCCGAGCTGGTGGCACTGCATGCACTGGCTCTTCATCAGGTCCATCCAGTGCGCCTGACTCTTCATCGCCTCGGGGATACCGTTCGCGGTCGTGCCCGGAAACTCGCTGGCAGCGGGAATACGTATGAGGGAGAGCCAGTAGCTGGCGGGGTAGTAGTACGCCGCGGCGCGCGGGCTCGCAGCCGGCACGGCCGTCAGGTTCAGCACACGGCCGGGTGCGGAGGCCATGCGGGGCGAATCGACGAGGCCGTAGCCGCGGACCCAGACGTCGTAGCTGCCGCGCGGCAGGTCGGGTACCAGATACCGGCCGCGGTCGTCGGTGACGACGATCTTCCGGAAGCCGGTCGGGAGCTCCTTTGTTTCGGCGATGACCCAGACGCCGGCTTCGGGACCGTTGGCGCCCGTGACGACGCCGCCGATGTCGTCCGCGTCAACACGGACCGTGCCGGCTTGTCGGCCAGACACCGAGACCAGCGCGAGTGGAAGCACGACGAGCGCCGCGACGGCGGCGCGGGAAGAGAGCATGGCGCGCATGGCGCGCCATGCTAGCACCGGCCGCGTTCAGGCGCCGGCCTCAGTCGGATCCGCGAGCGTCTCGACCGCCTGCTGCGCGTGATGCCGCGACATCTCGCGACTCTCGCGGGCCGCGCGCCGCGCGTCCATCGCCCGCTGCTTGGCGCGCTTCACGTCCGGCATCATCACCTCGGGCCACTTCTTCGCGGCGGGCGACGACGAGGCCGTCAGCGCCTTTGCCTTTGCCTCGTGCTCCGTGGCGGCGGTGTCGAACGCGTTCGCCTGGAGCCGGAACCGGCGGGCGAGATCGGCGTGGTCACGCGTGGTGCGCGCCTCGCGGGAGAGCGCGAAGAGATCCGGTCCGGACGGCGTCTGCGCGGCGCTCGAACCGGCGAGGAACGTGAGGGTCATCAGAGAGGCGCCGATGACGGCGCGGGATGTGAATCGCATGTCGACCTCCTGTATGGCCCTATTGCATGGCATCGGAGGCGGCGGCCGCTATCCGTACTATTACTGAGCGTAGTACTACGGAGCCCGTTCCACGGCGACCAGCCCGTGGCGGATGGCGTACTGCACCAGTTCCGCCGTCGTGGCCAGGCCGAGGTCGTCCATCATCTTGTATTTGTGCGTCTCGGCTGTTCGGTGCGAGATGCCCAGAATCGCGCCGATCTCCTTGGCAGACCGGCCTTCCGCCAGCAGCTGCAGGACCTCCTGCTGCCGCGGCGTCAGCTCAATGGCGGTCGTGCCCTTGCCGCGCAGCAACTGGTCGTCCACGGCCGGGCTGCGCAGCGCGGGCGAGACAAACGTGCGACCCGCGAGCGCGTCACGGATCGCCTGCACCAGCTCGTCCGACGCGGCGTGCTTGAGCACGTAGCCCGAGGCACCGGCCTCGAGGGCGCGCGTGGCCGAGGTCACGTCGGCGTGCATCGTCAGAAACACGACCGGCGTCTGGTCGCCCTGGCGCCGCAGCCGGCGAAGGGCATCCACGCCGTTCAGCATCGGCATCGTCACGTCTGCCACGATGGCGTGCGGCTTCAGCGCGCCGCACATCTCGACCATCTCCAGCCCGTTGGTGGCAACGCCCGCCAGCGTGAACTCGGTGTGCAGCAGGCGCTGCAGGCCTTCCACGACGATGGCATGGTCGTCCGCGAGGAGCACACGGGGCTTCGGCATTCAGGTCGTCTCCAGGGGCAGCGTGGCCCGGATACACGTGCCGACGCCAGACCTGGACGTGATCTCCAGCCTGCCACCGAGGAGGCGCACGCGCTCTTCCATGGAGGCGAGACCGAGTCCGGCCTTCCATCCCGGTGCCTGCCGGTCGAATCCGGCGCCGTTGTCCGAGACCTCCACGGTCAGTGCGACGTCGTCGCGCCGCAGCGACACGGCCACCTCTGAGGCGGTCGTCGCATGCTGCGCGGCATTTCGGAGCGACTCCTGGACGATGCGATACGCCGCCAGCGCGACGTCCTTCGACGTCCGGTCCAGCGTCGGGGGCACCTGCAGATCCACCGGCGGGCCGCCGCGTTCCATGAAGGCGCGGCACTCCGCCTCGATGCTGCCCACGAGGCCCCGCTCTTCGAGCATCGCCGGGTGAATCCGGCGGGAGAGGTTGTGGACGTCGACGGAGAGCGCACCGAGCGTGCGTTTCAGTTCGGCCAGCCCGCGTTGCTGCTCCTCGGGCGGCTGGTGTTCCAGCAGCCCGACGTCGATAGCGGCCGCCGCGACGCGCTGCACCAGGTCGTCGTGCAGCTCCCGCGCCACGCGACGGCGCTCGTCTTCCTGTGCGGAGATCAGCCGCCCGGCCAGCACTTCGAGCTCCGTCTTCGAGACGGTCGTCCGCGCGAGGTCTGCGCTCATCCGGTTGAACGCCGCCGCGAGTTCGCCGACCTCGTCGGAGCTGTGGACGGCGACGGTGGCGCCTCGGTGTCCGGCACCGAGCCGGGCGACGGCACGCGCGAGCGAGCGGATCGGCGTGGTGACGCGTGCCCCGAGCGAACCCGCGACGACGAAGAACGTCAGCGCCAGCGCGACGCCGACCGCGCCGACCCGTGCACGAAGGGCGGCGACGGGCGCCAGCGCCTCGCCGGCGTCAAGCTCGGCCACGACCCGCCAGGTCAGGCCCGGCACGGCCAGGCCCGCCTGCGAGCGCAGCACCCGCTCTCCCCGGAGGTTCAGGCCGATCTCGGTGCCGCCAGTGCCGACGCGTTCGGTTGCCGTCAGGTCGACCGGCAGGTGCAGCACCGCCGTGCCGTCGTGGCGGATCGACGCGACCGTGTCGGCATCGATACCGTGCGTCGTCAGGTCGGCGAAGAAGCGACCCGGGTCGTCCCCGAAGCCACGTGGGTCGCTGCGCAGGAGTCCATCCGGGCCGACGATGAAGGCCTGTCCCGTGTCGCCGAAGCC
>JBIKWH010000118.1:0-6088 GCA_044356435.1 Vicinamibacterales bacterium | reverse complement strand
CCCGCGCGGCTCGGTGTCCAGATAGGCGCGCTGCATCGTGACCTTGATCTCGTATTCGCCATCCACGGGAAACACGTGCTTGATGACCGCCCCGCCGCGCGACCCGAACGGCAGGTCCTCGCTCATGCGTCCGTCCTGCAGCAGGACCATGTAGGGCAGGCTGTAGGTCTGCAGGCCGGGCTTGATGCTCGGGTCACCCAGCGCCAGGCGGCTGATCTTGCGGGCCGCGCCGAGATAGCGTTCGAGCAGCCCTGGCGACACCGAGAGGACGTCGGCGTTGTTGTCGAAGCCGAAGCCCGTGGTGTCGGCGGGCAGCAGCGCGGCGCCGTCGATCTCGAGGGCCAGCAGATCCCGGATCGCGTTGGCGTACTCGGTGCGGTTAAGACGATGGACCGCCGGGCGCCCGGGATCCGGCGCGGCGGCAGCCTCTTTGTCGAGCGTGGTCTCCAGCCAGTTCGTGAAGCCGTCGAGCGTCTGCGTGTCGGGGCGGGGCAGGCCGACCGGCGGCATGGCGCCCGTGCGGAGCTTTCTGACGACCTTCTCCCAGACCTCGGGGTTCTTCGACGTGTGGTCGACATCGACGGAATCGAGCTCGAGCCCGGCCTGCTTCGTCCGTTTGTTGTGGCAGGTCACGCAGTACTTGTCGACCAGCGCACGCTGCGAGGACGCGCCCGCGGAGGGTGCCTGCGCCGCGGAGGCGGAGGAACTGACCGGGGGACAGAGGGTCAAGAGGGCGAGTCCGAGGGCAAGTCGTCTCATGGTGTGCATCATAGTGGCCTGAACATGGTGCTCCCCGGACCGTAGGGGAATTCCGGTAGCCCCCTGCGCCAGGCGGGCGGCGCTAGGATGGGCGGCGGTGAGGATTCCAATGAGAGACAGGCAGCGGCCGGCGGCATGGATGGCGATGGTGGTGCTGGCGGTGGCGTCCCGGGCGATGGCGGCCGGCGCCGGCGACGTGCGGCTGATCCAGGCCGTCAGGAACGGCGACCTGACCCAGGTCCGGCAGCTCGTCCAACGTAAAGCGGACGTCAACGAGCGGCAGCCCGACGGTTCGACCGCCCTGCACTGGGCGGTCAACGCCGAGGACGCGCGCATGACGGCCCTGCTGCTCTCGGCTGGTGCCCGCGTGGACGTGACGAACGAGTACGGCGTCGCGCCGCTGTCGATCGCCGTGACCGGCCGCAGCGTCGAGGTCGTAGAGGCGCTCCTCGCGGCCGGGGCGAGCCCCAACACCGCTCTGCCGACGGGTGAAACCGCGCTGATGACCGCCGCCCGCACCGGCCTGACGGACGCCGTCCGGGCGCTGCTCGCGCGCCGCGCGGATCCGAACGCCAAAGAGAGCGTGATGGGGCAGACCGCCCTGATGTGGGCCCTGGCCGAGGGCCACGAGACCGCGGCGCGCGTGCTGATGGACGGAGGCGCTGACGTGCGCGCCCGGAGCAAAGGCGGATTCACGCCGTTCCTGTTCGCGGTGCGCGAGGGGCGCGGAGACATGGCCCGTCTGCTGCTGGAACGCGGAGCAAACGTGAACGAGACCGCCAACGATGGCTCCAGCGCGCTGCACGTGGCCGTGCTGCGGGGCCATCTGGCGCTCGCGAAGGAGCTGCTGGGTCGCGGCGCGGATCCGAACGCGGCACAGAGCGGCTACACCGTGCTCCATTGGGTCGCCGGCACCTGGGAGACGATCCACACCCACGACTACATCTTCAATCAGACCGCCGTGAACCGCGTCCAGGAGTGGGCCGTGCTGGCCGGCGTGACGGACCAGGCCGCCAAGCACGACCTCATCAAGGCGCTGCTGGCGCGCGGCGCCGACATCAACGCCCGTACGGCGAAGATCCCGCCGAAGTACGGGTTCTCGCTGTTCAAGGGCAACCTGGTCGTCGGCGCGACGCCGTTCTACATCGCCAGCGTCGTCTCGGACATTCCGACGATGAAGCTCCTGCTCGAGCACGGCGCCGACCCGACGATTGCCGCGGCCGACGGCACCACGCCGCTCATCGTCGCGGCGGGGCTGGCACGCGTGCCGAACGAGACGCGTGTGCCCGAGTCACGCGTGCTCGAGGCGGTGAAGCTCCTGCTGACCCTGAAGAACGACATCACGGCGTCCAATCGCAACGGGACGACGCCGCTCCATGCGGCGGCGATGGCGGGTCTCGACGACATCGCGCGGTATCTGGTGGAACAGGGCGCGCCGATCAACGCGAAGAACAAGAACGGCGAGACGCCGTACAAGATGGCGACCGGCTACGAGGACACGGCGCTCTTCATGGAGCACCCGTCCACGGCGGCCGTGCTGAAGTCCCTCGGCGGGACTGAGTAACTTCTTTCTCTACTTCAGGTGGATGATGCCGCGCTTCAGCGCGACGGTCACCGCCGCCGTCCGGTCCCGCACGCCGAGCTTCGTGAAGATCTTCTTCGCGTGGACCTCGACCGTGTCCTCCGCGATCACCAGTGCCGCCGCGATTTCCTTGTTCCGCATTCCGGCGGCCATCAGCTGCAGCACCTGCTTCTCGCGGGGCGTCACTTTCGGCGCGGTCGACCGGGCGCTGAGCTGGGCCGCCACGTCCGATGACATCGGGCGCGCGCCCTCGTGCACCTGGCGGATGACGCCGATGAGTTCGTCCGAGACGGTCGTCTTCAGCACGTAGGCCGCCGCGCCTGCCAGCAGGGCGCGATGGATGTCCTCGTCGCCGTCGTACATCGTCAGCACGATGATGCGCGCCAGCGGATACCGGCGCCGCAGGGCGACGATCGTCTCCAGGCCGCCCATGCCGGGCAGGTTGAGGTCCATCAGCGTGACGTCGGGCTGATGCACCTCGAACGCCGTGAGCGCCTCCTCGCCGGTCGACGCGGTGGCGACCACCGCCATGTCCTTCTCGAGCGCGATACGCCGGGTGAGTCCTTCGCGGACGACGGGGTGGTCATCAACGCAGAGGATGCGGATCTGGGGCTGGGTCTTCGCGGTCATGCCGGCGCGCCGCCGGGCGCCGTCACTTCGATGCTGGTGCCCCGTTCGGGCGTGCTCATGATGCTCAACCGGCCTCCGACCTGTTCCGCGCGTTCCCGCATGATCGACAAACCCCAGTGCCCCGAGGCGTCGGCGCGCACGGCGTCAGGATTGAAGCCGTGGCCGTCGTCGGTCACGCGGAGCCGCACGGTACTACGTTCGAACACCAGGTCCATCCGCACGTGCACCGCCTGGGCGTGGCGCATCGCGTTGACGACCGCCTCCATCCCGATGCGCATCAGCTGCTGTTCCACCGCCGCCTTCAGCGGGCGCGGCGTACCGGTGACGGCGAGCTCGAAGGTGATGCCGGCGTGTTCCAGCATCGGCCCGGCGCTTTCGCGCAGCCGGGTCACGAGGTCACGAGCCTCCGCCCGAGGGGAGCGCAGATCGCGGATGGATCGCTGGGCTTCTCCGATCGCATCCTGCACCTGGCGGCGGATGCGGCCCACTTCCTCCTGGAGGCCCGCGGGCTCTTCGGTATGGGCGACGGTGTCGAGCTGGAGCGCCATGCCGACCAGGCTCTGCAGCAGCGTGTCGTGGATCTCGCGGGCCACGCGGGCGCGCTCGCCCAGGACGTCCGTGAACCGCCGGTGAATCTGGCGGAGCCGCAGTTGCCACGCGCCCCAGACGCCGAGGATGACGAGCGCGGCGATGCCGCCGTAGAAGAGCCGCGACTGATACCACCGCGGCGGCACGACGAACGTCCACACCGCGGCGTCACCCATCCACTGGCCGTCGCCCGCGCTGGCCGCGACGACGAAGCGGTAGGTGCCGTTCGGGAGGTGGGCGTACACGGTCCCCGTCCGTCCGGCGTCGTCGACCCAGTCGGGGTCGACGCCCTCCAGCCGGTGCCGGAATCGGACCTTGGTCGGCGCCGTCAGGTTCAGCGCCGCGTACTCGATCTGCAGGCTCGTGACGTCGGCGGGCAGACGCTCACCCGAGGCGGGATCGAAGGGCCGCCCGTCCACGAGGATCTGCTCGATGCGCGGGACCGGCGGCGGAAGGGCGTCGCGCACCTGGCCCGGATCGATCACCGCGACGCCAGTGCTGCTGACGAACCAGATGCGGTCCCGCGACCGCACCGCGGTCGGGTAACCGCGGACCACCGGGGTACCGCGGAGGCCGTCGGATACGTCAAAGAGCTGGAAGCGGATCTGGTAGTGCGGGTCGGCGAGCGCGTGGTCGAGCTCGGCCTTCTCGACCCGGGCCAGACCGGAGCTCGTGCCGAGCCAGAGCCGGCCCTGCGCGTCGTCGGTGACGAAGAAGACGCGCCGCCCCGGGATGCCGTTGGCGGCCGTGAGCGTTCGCATCGTCGTGCCGTCGATCGCGCTGAGCCCGCTGTCGCTCGACATCCAGACACGGCCCGACGCGTCCTCGAGGATGCCGGTCAGGTTGCCGGGGGGCACACCGTCCGCCTCGCCGAGCATCCGGATCGCCCCGCGCTCCACGATCGCAATCTGCGCGTGATCGGCCGCGATCCACAGGCGCCCGCGGCGGTCGGCAAAGGTGAACCGCACCGTGACGTCGGTGATGCTGTCAGGCGGCGTCACGAGGTCCTGCGACCCGTCCGGTGACACGGCGAGGATCTGCCGCCCGTTGTAGAGCCAGACGCGTCCGTCGGCGCCCGACGCGATCGACGTGATGGCCTGGGCGGCAAAGGGGGCGGGCAGCGAGACCGGTTCGAAGCGGTCCTGTACCCAGCGCACGACGCGCTGGTTGGCCGCGGCCACCCAGAACACGCCGCGGGCGTCCGTGTGCATGGCCGTGATGCGGTCGAACTGCGCGCCTGCGCCCGTGGTGAACCGTGCACGGGTACCGTTCGCCAGTCGCACCAGCGCGCCGGGGGCTTCCACCCACACGCCGCCCTCCGCATCCTGCTCGATGGTGGAGATGTCGTCCGCCGTCGATCCGGCACGGACGGTGACGGTGCGGATCGAGGAGGGGGTGACGCGCGTGAGGCCGCTGTGGGTGGCGACCCAGATGTTGCCGTCGCGGTCTTCGATCACGGCCCGCACCATGTCACCCGCGAGTCCGTCGCGCTCGGTATAGCGCCGGACCACGCGCCCCGACGCGAGGTCGATCCGGACAAGCCCCGCGCCGTTGGTGCCCAACCACACGTTGCCGCGACTGTCGAGCAGCCACGGCGGCGTTGATGCGCGCCAGGACGGCCGGCTCCACTCGACGGGCTCCTGCAGGTCCACGAGCGACAACGACACGACCGGTGTGGCGGGCCCCGTGTCGCTGAGCCGGAAGACCCTGAAGTCCGAGGCGAACGTGCCGACGAACATCACGCCGTCGCGCTCGATGAAGCGGACCGGGCCGTTGATGTCGACAGGCACCTGGACGAACTGCGCGCCCTCCTGCCGGTAGATGCGTCCCTGTGTCGCGATCCAGAGCCGCCGGCGTCCGTCTTCGTAGAGCGCCGACACGGGTGCGCCGGGCGCGCCGGGAACCGGCACCGGCTGCCAGCGCGTGCCGTCGAGTTTCGCGAGACCGCGTGTGCCTGCCGCCCAGATGGTGCCATCCGGTACCTGGGCGACCGTCCGGGTGACCTGGGACACGCCGTCGAACGGCGGCAGCACGGTCACCTGGCCACCCTTGTCGCGTACGACTGAATTGCCGGCGACGATCCAGAGTGTCCCGTCGCCTGCGGCGAAGAGGGCGTTGATGAGCGTACTCGGCACCGGAAAGACGCCCGACCGCGGCCACGGCGAGAACCGCTGGCCGTCGAATCGCACGACGCCGGCATTGGTGCCCGCCCAGAGATACCCGTCGCGGTCCTGCGCGATCGAGAGCAGATAGCTCGACGGCAGGCCGTCGCGCGTGGTCCACGACGTAAGGGTGTACTCGGGGGCGTCGTCGGCCCCGGCCGGCGCCGCGAGCGGCAGACAGAGCACACCGGCACATGCCAGGAGGAGCGGCATCCGGGTGCACAGCGCCCGGAAATACCTGACACCGGGTAGGGTTCGGCACCTGAACTTGGGCATGTGTCGCGCTTTCCGCGGAGACATTACCCTAACGCAGCGATGCTTCCCAAAGTCGTGGCACGATAGGACCCTATGCGCATACCGGTGCTCA
>JBIKWH010000117.1:0-6105 GCA_044356435.1 Vicinamibacterales bacterium | reverse complement strand
CCTGACCCGGCTTGCCGAACTGCGCGATCTTCCGGCCGAAGCGCGAGAGCTTCAGCACCTGCCCGTCGCCATGCCCGTCGGCGCCGAGCCACACGTTGTCCTGGGCGTCGATGAAGATGCCGCGTTCACCGAACGGCGCACCGCCGAGTGCGCTGTCGACGCCTTTCGGCGCGGGCGTCGGCCAGTCGTAGGCGTCCGTCTTGCCGCCCCAGCCCTGGACCCAGTTGCCCTGCTGGTCGAACTCGATGACCGGCGGCGCCGGGCGACAGCACCCCGCGACGGCGCCCTTCATGCCGCCGTAGCTGCCGTCCACGGCTTCGCGCTCGGAGTCCTTGAGCGTGCCGGGACGCTGCACGATCCAGACGTGGTTGCGGGTGTCGACGGCGACGCCGACCACCTGCCCGATCTTCCAGTTGTTCGGGAAGGGTTTCGGGAAGGTCTTGTCGTACTTGAACTGCGGTACGGCTGGCTTGGCTGCCGCCGGCGCCTGCTGGGCCGAAAGCGAGCCGACCGTGGAGACGACCGCGAGGGTCAGCGCGACGGCGCCGATGGATGCGACGGTTGTGATCTTCATGACTGCGGCCTGAGTCCCTTGTAGAGGAAGCGCTGCACGCGCTTGCCCTCCCATGTTTCACCGATGTAGATGTTGCCGCGCTGGTCGGTGGCGATGCTGTGCGGCGTGGTCATGCAGCCGCCCGCGTGGCCGGCACAGCCGAACGACCCGAGGATCTCGAGCGACTTGCGGTCGAGGATCCACACCTTCTCGTCGCGGCCGTCGGGGATGTAGAGGTACTTCTGCTCGGGCTTCTGCGAAATCGCGACGCCGAATACGGTGCCGCTCATCGAATGGGGCTCGATGTACTGCTCGCCGACGAACGTGCCGTCAACCTTGAACGCCTGGACGCGGCTGTTGTTCCGGTCCGCCAGATAGACATGGCCGTCTTCGCTGACCGCGATCCCGTGCGGCGTCGAGAACTGCTGGTTCGGCTTGTTCGGGTCGTAGGGCGGCGTCTTGGTGCTGTCGTCCGGCTTGTTGCCGAAGGCGCCCCAGTGCCGCTTGTAGGCGCCGGTCTTCGCATCGACCACAAGGACCCGGCGGTTGCCGTACCCGTCCGAGACATAGGCCTCACCCTTGAAGACCTGCACGCCGGTGGCCCGGCCCATGTCCTGCGGGTGGTTGCTCGTCGGGCCCTTGAGGCCGGTGTGACCGACCTGCATCAGGAACTTGCCGTCGCGCGTGAACTTGAGCATCTGACCGTCGCCGTTGCCGGTGGCCGTGATCCAGACGCTGCCGTCGGTGTCGTCAACGGCCACGCTGTGCATGCCGCTGGGGCTGCCGCCACCGGTCGGGTCCTTGCTCTGCTCGCCGGGCGTCGGCCAGTCGAACTTGCCGTCCTTGCTCGCGCCGCCCCATCCCTGGATGAAGTTGCCGGCGTAGTCGAACTCCATGATGTACGGGCCCTTGACGCAGCACTCGCCGCGGCCGCGTTCTGCCTCGAGTTCATCCGGCCGGAGCGTTTCGGCGCGGTGCGCGATCCAGACGTGCTCCCTCTTGTCGACGGCCACACCGACCACCGTGCCGGTGTTGTACTTGTTGGGCAGCGGCATCTTCGGGAAGGTTTCGTCCCATTCGAAGTAGGGCACCATCTTCACGCCCGGCCGCGCCGGGGTATCAGCCGTACCCGCGCCAGCGCTGAGCGACTGATAGCCGGCCAATCCGGCCACGGCCGCCACAGCCACGGCGATTCCAGCTCGTTTCAAAGTCATGACGTGATCTCCATGAGCCGCTCAGGTGAGCGGACAGCGGCTCATTCTATGTGGAGATCGGGCCAGGCGGACGGAACCCGGTGGCGCAAGTTGTCGCCGGCGGTGCGGTGCCCGGCCGAGCCGGAGCCGCCCCGGGCTATTTCGCGGTGACCGTGATCTGGTGTTCGTCGAGGATGCGGCCCGTCGCCCGATTGAGCTGGGCGAGGCTCTTGCTGAGGTCGGCCTCGGCCCGCGCGCGGAGGCTCCTGGTGTTGATGAGCGCCGACTGACGCTGCAGCACGAGGAAGACCGTGGACGTGCCGGCGTCGAACTTCCGCTGCTCGCTGGCGTACTGCTGCTCGGTGAGCCGCGTCGCCTCGGTCGCGGTCTCGAGCGTCGCCCGAGCGGACGCGACGGCCTGCATCGCATTCCGGACGTCAGCGGCGACCGCGTTCTCGACTTGGCGGCGCTGCAGCTCGATCCGCTTCCCTTCGACGACCGACGACGCGAGGTTGGCCTCGGCCGTCTGGTTCCGGAACGGCACCGCGATGCGAACGCCGACTTCAACCGTCGGGAAACTCTGCCGCAGCAGGTTCGTGAGGGACTGTCCCAGGCCGCCCACCAGCCGCGACGGCACCTGCTGGTCTCCCCCGCCGTCGATGACGATCGGCGGCAGGCCCTGCGCGTTCGACAGCGTGTTCAGCCGGTCGAAGATCGGCGCGAAGCTGGCCGTGAGCGGGTTACCGGAATCGCTGACGAAGGTCCGGCCGGCCAGACCGCTGGACGTGTACGTGCCCACGAGATCGACCTGCGGCCTCGTCTGGTCCTTGAAGAAGTCGACGTTCACGCGGTTGAGCGTGGACGCAATGCCAAGCTGCTGCAGCTCTGGCCGGCGGCCGAGCGCCGCCTTCATCGCCGCGTCCAGCACCGGGTCGGCGGCCGGCACCTTCGGTGCGGTGGTCGGCGCCAGCGCGGAGGACCAGATCCCCGCCGCCGTATCAGGCGCCAGCAGTACTTTGAGCGCATTCTCGGCGCGGGTCAGCGCGTGCTGGGCGCCGAACACGTTCGTCCGGAGTGTGGCGCGCTGCGACTCCGCCTCGATGACGTCGATCGGCGCCGAGACGCCCTGGTCGACCAGACGCCGATTGGCGTCGACGACGCGATTCGCCAGCTCGAGGCCGGAGGCCAGGATGGCGAGGTTCTCCCGGGCGAAGGCGAGGTCCCAGTACGCCTGCTCTACCTGCACGGCGACGTCCATCACGCGCTGGGTGAACTGCGCTTCGGTGAGCTCCTGATTCCGACGCGCCACCTCGACCTGCCGACGCGCCGAATCGACCTTCCGGCCGCGGAACAGCGGCTGCGTGACGGAGAACGCCAGCGCGGTCGGGTACTGCGGATTCAACTGCGTGAACGCGTTGTCGGTCGTCTGCCGCCGCGTAGTCAGCGACGCCTGGTAGCTGGTGCCGAACCGCGGCGAGAGGCCCGACACCCGAGGACCGACGAGCACGTCGTTCGACGTGACCGCGCCGCTCGCCGACCCGCCGATGATCGAGGCAATCGGCATGACCTGGTGCACGAGCGACGACTGGAGTCCCAGTTGCGGCTCGAAGGCGCCGAGCGCGCCGCTGATGCCGTACCCCGCCTGCTCGACCGTCGTTCTCGCGACGGCGATGTCGGGGTTGTTGGCCAGCGCCTCGCTGAGCGCCTCCGCCAGCGACAGGTCGCGCTGACCGATCACACCAACGCGCAGCGGAAGCGTCGCCGACGGCGCCAGGGCAGGGCGCTCCGCCGCGGCAGCGGGCTGGGCCACCCCAGGCGTCTGCGCCACTGCGAGGCCGGAGAACGCGAGAAGAAGAGACGCCACCATGGGCGTCAGGCGTGCACTACTCCGCATGGTCTTGCGCCACCGTCTGCTTCGCGGCCTGGAACGCCGGCACCGCTCCGTCGCGCCGGCGGCCGAAGGGCAGCGTCCGCCGGACCGCGGCGGCGAAGCGCGACAGCGCGGGCCACTGCTCGAAGTCGTCAAAGAGGGAATAGAACACCGGCACGGCGAGCAGCGTCAGCAGCAGACACAGCATCTGTCCGCCGACGACCAGCACGCCGATCGTCTTGTTGGTCGAGGAGCCGGCGCCGTCGGCCACGAGCAGCGGGATCATGCCGGCGACCAGTGCGATCGTCGTCATGAGAATGGGCCGCAACCGCTCCCGGTTCGCCTGCAGGATCGCCTCGTAGCGCGGTAGTCCTTCAGCCCGCAGGCCATTGGTGTGATCGATCTGCAGAATCGCGTTCTTCTTCACGATACCGAAGAGCAGCAGCAGCCCGAGCCCCGCGAACAGGTTGACGGTCTGGCCGCCGATGAACAGGGACAGGATGCCGAACGGCACCGCCAGCGGCAGCGTCAGCAGAATCGTGATCGGGTGGACGAACGACTCGAACTGCGCCGCCAGCACGATGTACATGAAGATGAACGACAGCGCGATCGCGATCGCAAACCCGATGCCCGTCTTGGCCAGTTCCTCGGAGATGCCGATCGGCTGGGCCACGTAGCCCGGCGCCATGTTCATCGAGGCGACCTCGCGTTCGATATCCGCGATCAGCTCCGACTGCGACGCGTCCGGCGCGAGGTTGGACGACAGCGTCACCTGGCGCTCGCGGTCGAGGCGCTCGATGGCCGATGGACCCGTGGAAGGCACGAGACTCACGACCTCGCTGATGTCCACCACGCCGCGCTTGCTGGAGGGCACCGTCATGCGCTGCACGCCCTCGGCCGTGGTGCGGAAGCCCTCCACGGCGCGGAGCGTCACGTCGTACTGGTCTTCGCCGACGTCGAACGTGGTGACGTTCTGGCCGCCGACCAGCACGTTGAGCGACGTGGCGATGTCCTGCACACGGACGCCGAGGTCGGCCGCGCGCTGACGATTGATCTCGACGCGCAGCTCCGGCTTGCCGTAGACGAGCGACGTGTCGACGTCCACGGCGTGCGGATTCTTGCTGATCCGCGCGTACAGCTCGTCCGCGTACTTGCCGAGCGTCGCGAGGTCCGGGCCGCGCAGCGAGAACTGCACGCCGACGCCGCCGCCGGGGCCGCCCAGAGCCAGTACGGACGTGCGCAGGTTCGGATAGCCATCGAGCATCTGGCGGAACACCGGCATCAGGTCGAACTGACTCCGCGTCCGCTGGTCGATCGGCTTCAGGACGACGGTAATCGACCCCACGTTGCCGGCGGACCCTCCGAGCACCATACCGGGACCCATGCCGCCCGTGGTTGCGGAGCCGATCGACGCGAGCGTGTCCTGCACCTCGGGCACCTTGCGGAGGTCGGCCGCGATGCGTTCGATGATCGTCGTCGTGGCGGCCAGCCCCGTCCCCTCGGGCGCGCGGATGTTGACGGTGAGCTTGGAGCGATCCTCGTCCGGCGCGAAGTTCTTGCCGATGGCCGCGAACAGCGGCACGATGCTCGCGATGACGAGCCCGCACACGCCGACGACGGCCCAGCGGTGCGCCATCGCCCAGCGCAGCATCGCCATGTAGCCCTTCTCGATGGGCCGGAAGATGATCGAGTCCTTCGAACCGTGGTGGGCTTCGATGTCCTCGCGGCGCGGCGCCTTGATGAACCTCGACGCGAGCATGGGCGTCAGCGTGTAGGACACGAGCAGCGACACGCCGACGGCGAAGGCCGCCGTGAGGCCGAACGACGCCAGCACGCGGCCGACGATGCCACCCATGAAGGCCACCGGCACGAACACCGCCATCAGCGAGAGCGTGGTCGCCAGCACGGCAAAGCCGATCTCCTTCGTGCCCTTGATCGCCGCCTCGAACGGCGCCATGCCCTTCTCTTCGATGTACCGGTAGATGTTCTCGAGCACGATGATCGCGTCGTCGATGACGACACCCACCATCAGCGTGAGCGCGAGCATCGTGACGACATTGAGCGTGTAGCCCATCACCGCCATCAGGAAGAACGTCGAGACGATGGACGTCGGGATGGCGATCGCGGCGATGAGCGTCGTGCGGATGTTGGCCAGGAAGAAGAAGATGACGCCCGACGCCAGGATCGAGCCCAGCAGCAGGTGCTCCTTCACGGCGCCCAGCGCCGCCTCGGTGAACATCGCCTGGTCATCGACGACGGTCAGGCTCATGTCCGGCGGCAGCGCCTCCTGAATGGCCTTGATACGCCGCCTGAGATCCGCGGCCACCGTCACCGTGTTCTCTCCGGACTGCTTGGTGACCGTGAGCATGACGGCCGGCTTGCCGTTGAAGAAGGCCGCGGACCGCATCTCTGCCTGGCCGTCCTCGACCGATCCGATGTCCTGCATCCGGACGACGTAGTCGCCCCGGTTCGCGATGGCGATGCCGTTG
>JBIKWH010000003.1:0-20875 GCA_044356435.1 Vicinamibacterales bacterium | reverse complement strand
AAGGTCGCGTCGCGCAGTCGCGCGGTGCTCGCGGTGGCCCGCTAGCCACCCCGCCCCTCGCGACGGCGACCAGCCGGGTCAGACGGCTGTCAGCGCGTCGCGGATGGCGGTCAGCAGATCGTTGAGGCGGAAGGGCTTGGCCAGCCAGCGGCGGCCGGACTCGGCCAGAAAGCGTTCGGCCTCCGGGTCCGCGCTGTCGCCGGTCACGAAGATCACCGGCGGCGGCGACGCCTGACGCATCAAGTGCGCGTGGACCTGGAAGCCGTCGACCTTCGGCATCTTCAGGTCGCAGACGACGATGTCGAACCGCTGGCCGGTGAGATGCGCGAGCGCTTCGGCGCCATCGGCTGCATAGGTCACCACGAGACCGGCGTCGCGCAGACCCTCCGCCACGGCGAAGGCCAGCGCGCGTTCGTCCTCCACCAGCAGCACCTGCGCGCCCTTCACCGCCTCCATGGAGGGCGCGGATCGCACGCGGCTTCGGGCGGCCCCACCCTGTGCACGGCTCACCGGCAGGTCCACGCTGAAGATCGCGCCGCCGCTCGCGCCCACGCCGACCGCAATCGTCCCGCCGTGCTCCTGCACGATGGCGTAGGCCACCGAGAGGCCGAGGCCCGTACCTTCGCCGACCGGCTTCGTCGTGAAGAACGGGTCGAAGATGCGCGCGCGCGCTTCAGGCGGAATGCCGGGCCCGTCGTCTTCGACCGCCACGCGCACGCCGTCGGCGCCCATCATCGTCGTCCGCACGGTGAGGGTGCCGCGGCCGTGGGCCGTGCGCATCGCCTGGTCCGCATTGATGACGAGGTTCAGCAGCACCTGCTGAATCTGGTAGCTGTCGCCGAACACGCCCGGCAGGTCCGGCGTCAGCTCGGTGCGGACCGTGATCTCGTGCGCCGCGAGGTCCGGTCCGCGCAGCGCGAGCGTCTCCGCCACGACGTCGTTGATGTCCACCAGCGCGCGGGTGGACTGCCGCTTCCGCGCGAAGGTCAGCAGGTTGCGGACGATCCGCGCGGCGCGCTCGGCCTCGCCGAGCATCACGTCCACGCCGCGTTTGAGCGCCGGGTCGAGATCCCGCTCCGAGAGGCGCTCGGCCCAGCTCAGGATGGTGGCGAGCGGGTTGTTCAGCTCGTGGGCGACACCCGAGATCGCCTGGCCCAGCGCGGCCATCTTGTCCGCCTGCACGAGCTGCTGGTGCAGGTCGCGGGACTGGTCGTCGATCCGCCGCCGGGTGTGCACGTCGCGCACGAGCGCTTCGATGACGAGCGCGCCGGTGTCGTCAGGCTGCGCGGCGCCGGTCACCTCGACCCAGCGGGAGGTGCCGTCCTGGCGCCGGAGGCGGATGGGATGGTCGACGAGACCGCCGGGCGCGGCGAGCATGGAAAGGAACGTGCCGGCTGGCGGCGGATCCACGGTGGCGCCGAGTGCGCGCAGGTCGATCTCGGCGAGCGGCGCGTCCTCGGCGCAGCCGAGAATCCGCCGCATCGGGGCGTTGGCGAACATCGTCAGGATCTGCCCGGTGGGCAGCACCTTCGCCACGCACAGGCCGGCGCTCAGCCGCTCCGTGAGCGACGTGATGGCGGCGGTCCGGACAGCGTTCCTGACGACGGCGGACGGTCCGCTGACGCGGGACGGGCTCATCCTCGCGCCCGGATGCCTAGAGCGCGGTCGGCTTGGCCTTGGCCGGCGCGGTCGGCGCGACGGGGGCCTTCGGCGCCACGCGCGGCGGATCCGGCACGGTGGCCGTCGGCGGTCCGGCGGCGGCGTACTTCCGGTCGATGGCGGCGCGGATGGAGGCGACCGATGCTCCGGAGTTGAACATCTGCATCGAGTCTTTCGCGACGTCCATGCACACGGCGCAGCCGTAGCCGTGCGAGTCCCACTGCGCGATCCGGCCGTCGGCGCCACGGCTCTTGACGAAGCAGTCGTGGTTGCCGCGGTGCCCGGCGCTGCGGTCACACGCGCAGAAGCACGGCATGTAGCGCAGCACTTCCGGGTGGCGGGCCGCAAACTCGTAGGCCGCGCGCACGACGGGCATGGGCCGCGAGGCCGGGTAGCCGTCGTAGGGAATCGGGGGCAGCGGCACGTTGGCCGGGTGGGCCTTCATGGCCGAGGGCGGCGGCTCGTATTTCTCGCGCTGCGCGGAAACGGGGCCGGAAAGGCCCATCAGGATCAGGGCGGCTGTGAGGGCGCCCGCGCCGAGGTTCAGCAGGGTGGTACGCATGGCGAAATCCTACCCGATCGGGCGCCCGCCTGGGGCCCGGTCCGCGCTATTCCGCGGAGCCGTCCGGCTTGCCGGAGGCCGGACCCAGGGCAAAGCTCATCACGCCGTCGCAGACGACCACGCCGTTGACGGTGGCCGAGCCGACCAGTTGCCCCATGCGGCTCCGGAGGCGCTTCACCCGCGCCTCGATCACGACCGTGTCGCCCGGATAGACCGGCCGGCGAAACCGGACGCGGTCGATGCCGCCGAAGAAGATGAGCTTTTCGCGGTTCGCCGGCTTGGAGAGGATCAGGATGGCGCCCACCTGGGCTACGGCTTCCGTGAGGATCGTCGGCGGCAGCGTGGGCCGCTCGCCCGGGAGCCGCGACAGGTACTGCTCGTTCAGCGTGACGTTCTTGATGCCGACGATGCGCGTGTCCTCCTCCAGCTCGGTAATCCGGTCCACGAGCAGGAACGGATACCGGTGGGGCAGAATGCGTTCGATCGCGCTGTAGTCGAGCGGAAGCGTGAGGCCGTCCACGGGAGGTTCAGTATATCGTGGGCACTGACGAGGCCATGACGACCACACCGACCCCGCGGCCCGCAAACGACACCGAACTGATCTCGACCCTGGTGGAGCTGGGGCGCGAGGTGGCGAGCGTGCTCGACCTCAACGAGCTGCTCGTCAAGATTCCATCGCTCATCGCGCGGCTGACCGCGTTCACGGCGTTCGGCGTGTATCTGCTCGACGAATCGACCCAGACGCTGTCGGTGCCGTACTCGATCGGCTACCCCTCCCACATCCGGCAGGACCTGCGCGTGGGGCAGGGCGTGGTCGGCGCGGCGGTGGAACAGGGCGCCCCGATTCTCGTGGGCGATGTGGACGCCGACCCGCGCTACCGCGGCCTGGTCCCGGGCATGCACTCGCAGCTCGCCGTGCCGCTCCGTCGCAAGGGCCGCGTGATTGGGGCGCTGAACCTGCTGAGCGATCGGCGGGAAGCGTTCACCGTGCAGGACGAAACCCTGCTCCGGCAGTTTGCCGCGCACGTGGCGATCGCCATCGAGAATGCGCGGCTGTTCGAGTCCGAGCGGAAGCTCGTGGACACGCTCGAAACGCTCGCCGAGATCGGGCGCGAGGTGGCCTCGATCCTGGACCTCGACGCGCTGCTCACGCGCATCGCGAGCCTGACGAAGCGGATCATCAACTACCGCACGTTCGGCATCTTCCTCGTCAGTCCGGACGGGCGGCAGCTCGACCTCCAGCGCGCGGTCCGCTACGGCAACGAGTCCGAGATTCAGCACATCCCGTTGGGGCAGGGGCTCATCGGCTGGGCCGCGGAGCACCGGCAGACGGCGCGTGTGGGCGATGTGTCCACGGACGCCCGCTACATCCCGGCCGTGCCCGGCGTGCGCTCCGAGCTCGCGATTCCGCTGCTGCTCCAGGACCGCTGCATCGGCGTGTTCGACCTCGAGAGCACGGAGCTGGATGCGTTCAGCAAGGAACACGAGGAAGTGCTGACGCTGCTCGCCAGCCACGCGGCGGTGGCGATCGAGAACGCGCGGCTCTACGACGAACTGCGTCGCAGCGAGCTGCGGATGGAGCGCGAGCTGCGCATTGCACGACGCGTGCAGATTGCGCTGCAGTCCGGGCAGTTCATGAACGCGCCGGCCGGCGTGACGGTGGCGGGGCGGTTCGAGTCTGCGCTGGAGCTCGGCGGCGACCTGCACGACTTCCGCTCACCGACCCCGGAGACGCTGACGGTGGCCGTGGGCGACGTGTCCGGCAAGGGCGTGCCCGCCGCGCTGTACTCCGCCTTCACCAAGGAACTGATCCGCTCGCGGACCGTGCACGGGCGCTACCGGCCCGAGGTCTTCAGTGTGTCCGCGGCGCTCGAGTGGATGAACACGCAGCTCCACGAGCGCCAGCTCGAGGAGTTCTACTGCACGCTCTGCTACGCGCAGTTCGACGTCCACGCGCGCACGGTCACCATCGCCAACTCGGGCCTGCCGTATCCGCTCCGCTGGTCGAACGGGCGCGTGTCGCCGGTCACGATCGCCGGGGTGCCGCTCGGCACGTTCGACGGCACGACCTACGAGCAGGTCACGCTGCCGTTCGAATCAGGGGACGTGTTCGTCTTCTGCACGGACGGCGTGTTCGAGGCGACGAACCGGCAGGGCGAGGAGTTCGGTGTCCGCCGGACGGCCGCGGTGATGGAAGCCACGGCCGATCGTGACGCGGAGGCGATCGTCGGCGCGATCTTCGACGCGGTGAAGGCGTTCACGGCCGGCGCCCAGCAGCACGACGACTTGACGGCGGTCGCCGTCCGCATCGCCTAGGCCACACCCGGGCTCAGCGTCAGTAGGTATTCAGGTAGCGCTCGATCTCCCAGCGGGAGACGTGGCGGATGTAGCTGTCCCACTCGGCGCGCTTCGCTTCAAGGAAGTGGTCGAAGATATGGTCGCCGAGCGCGTCGCGCATCAGGTCGTCGCGTTCGAACTCGTCCAGGGCTTCTGACAGATTCCCCGGCAGCTCGTCGATCCGCAGGTGCCGCCGTTCACGGTGGCTCATCTTGTAGATGTTCTTGTTGACCGGCGGTCCGGGGTGGAGCGCGTGCTCCACGCCGTCGAGTCCGCTCCGCAGCATCACGGCCAGCGCCAGATAGGGATTGCACGAGGGGTCCGGCATGCGGAGCTCCACGCGCACGTCCTCGCCGTGGGCTTCGGCCACGCGCACGAGCGGGCTCTGGTTGCGCTGCGACCAGGCGATGGCCGTCGGCGCTTCGTAGCCGGGCACGAGCCGCTTGTAGGAGTTCACGAGCGGGTTGGTGACGGCGCAGAAGCTCTTCGCGTGGCGCAGAACGCCGGCGATGTAGCCGAGGCCGACCGCGCTCAGACGCCACTCGCCTCGCGCGTCGTAGAAGGCGTTCTTCCCCTTCGCGATGAGGGTCTGATGCGTGTGCATCCCGCTGCCGTTGATCCCGAAGATCGGTTTCGGCATGAACGTGGCGTGCAGGTTGTTCCGCACGGCGACGTTCTTCACGACGAAACGGAACGTACTGATGTTGTCGGCCGTGGCGATTGCGTCGCCGGCCTGGAAGTCGACTTCGTGCTGACCCGGCGCCACCTCATGGTGGGCGGCTTCGACGTGAATCCCCATCTGCTCCAGCGCGAGCACGATCTCGCGACGCACATCCTCGCCGAGGTCGATCGGCGTGAGGTCGAAGTAGCCGCCCGCATCGTGCGTCTCGGTCGTCGGTTCGCCGCTGCTGCGCTGAAAGAGAAAGAACTCCGCCTCGGGCATGGCCTGCAGCGTGAAGCCGCGCTCGGCCGCGTAGGCAACGGCGCGCTTCAACGCGGAGCGAGGGCAACCGGCGAAGGGCGACCCGTCCGGCGCGGCGATGTCGCAGATGATACGCGCCACGCGCTCGGAGCCGTTGTACGTCCAGGGAAACACCTGGAACGTGTCGAGGTCCGGCTTGAGGAACATGTCCGATTCCTCGATGCGGACGAAGCCTTCAATCGAGGATCCGTCGAACAGCACGCGGCCCTCGAGTGCCTCGGCCACGCGGCCGTGCGGCACCTCGACGTTCTTCACCTGGCCGAGGATGTCGGTGAACTGCAGACGCAGGAACTTGACCTTCTCGCGCTCCACACGCTCGAGAATCCGCGCCTTCGCGTCGTTCTTCGCCATCGCCGGATTATGAACCCGTCTGCGCCGCTAGATCAGGTGCGAGAGGAGCCCGTCGCGCAGCTTGGGCTCGAACCACGTGGACTTCGGCGGCATGATCCCGCCCGAATCCGAGATCTCCATCAGGTCGCTGACGCGGACCGGGAACAGCGAGAATGCGACGGCGGCCTTGCCGCTCTGGACCAGCGACTCCAGCTCTTTCGTGCCGCGCGCGCCGCCGACGAAGTCGATCCGCTTGTCGCTGCGCACGTCGCCGATCTTCAGCAGCGGCGTGAGCACCGTGTCCTGCAGCACGCTCACATCCAGGCGATCGCTCGGGCTTGCCGCCGCGGAGGCCGGCGTCAGCGTGATCTCGTGCCACGCGCCACCGAGAAACATGCACACCACGCCGGGCTTCGAGGGCAGCGCCGTGCCGGGTACGACCGTGTGCACAGCGGAGATCTTCTTCAGCAGCGAGTCCGGCGTTTCACCCGCGAGATCCTTCACGACGCGGTTGTAGGCGAGCACCTGCATCTGGTTGTCGGGAAACGCGACGGCCAGGAAGGTGTCCCACTCGCCGGTTGTCTTCGATGCGCCACCCAGTTCCGTCCGTGCCCGGGCCGCGCTGGCCGCGCGATGGTGGCCGTCGGCGATGTAGAGCGCCGGAATCCTGTCGAACGCGGCCACGAGCGCGTCCTGCGCGGCCGCCGGCACCTTCCAGATGGTGTGGACAATGCCGTCCACCGCCGTGAAGTTGAAGAGCGGGAGCTGCAGCGTGGCCTTCGCGATGACCGCGTCCACATCGGCTGACGCGGTGTAGGTCAGAAACACCGGGCCGGTCTGGCCGCGCGTGGCGAGGATATGCCGCGTGCGGTCGTCTTCCTTGTCGCGCCGCGTGCGTTCGTGCTTCTTGATGACGTCGGCGTCGTACTCGGCCACCGAGAAGCAGGCGGCCACGCCCGTCTGTACGTGCGCGCCCATGCGAAGGCGGTAGACGTAGAGCGTCGGCTCGGCTTCCACCTCGAGCGGCGCGTTGGCGCGCAGCGCGGCGAAGTTGGCGACGGCCTTCTCGTAGACCGCGGGCGAATACGGGTCGGTGTCCGCGGGGAGATCGATCTCGGCCCGCGAAACGTGCAGAAAGCTCAGCGGCTGACCGTCAGCCAGGGCGCGCGCCTCATCGGCATTGACGACGTCATAGGGGACGGCCGCCACCGCTGCCGCGGCGGCAGGAACGGGACGAAGGGCGCGAAACGGAAACAGACGTGCCATGTACGGGTGCTCTCCAGTGTGTGGGGCGATACCGCCCGATCAGTTAAGTGCTTCTGGTCAGTGCTTCTGGTCAGTGCTTCTGACCCCTGCGGCGGACCCAGATCACGAAGTCCGTGTCGGGTGCGGGGTGGCCGGCCTGGCGCAGGAGCGTGGTCACCTGGCCGCGGTGGTACGACGAATGGTTCACCACGTGCCGGAACAGGTCGGCAAGCGGATCGGCGAACGGCTCGCCCGCGATGTTCCGATAGGCCAGCACGCGCGTGAAGTCGCGTGCCGTCAGCCGTTCGAACCACGCCTGGCGCTCGGCTTCGATGGCCTTCAGTTGTCGCTTGAGGCCGGCCACGTCTTCGCCGGAGGTCCAGGCCGGGACGGCGGACGGGCTCTCACCCAGCCAACGCTGCAGCCAGACCCACTCCGCCCCGACCAGGTGCGCCAGCGTGGCGCGCATGGAGGGGAAGCTGCTCACGACGGCGGCGTCCGCCACGCCCGCCGGCAAGGCCAGCACGGCCTCGAACGTGCGCGCATTCGCCCACGCGTCGTAGGCGTAGAGGTCCCGCAGCTCGTCGAGCGTCATGCCTCCGATCCTGCCACGGGTCGGCGCCGGAGCCACCACTCCACGGCGGCCAGGTTCACCAGCCAGGACGCCCACGACGCGATGCGGTAGGCCGTGCCGAAGGTGAGGCCGGCCAGAAGAAAGAGCGGCAGCAGGATCCGCAGCGTCACCGCGCCGAAGCAGAAGGCATAGCTCCGTCGCATCCAGCGTTCATGTGTGGCCGTGTCGCCTCTGAGGATCGCCCGCAGGGCCGCCGCCGTCGTGGTCAACCAGCCCACCGCGAGCAGGCCGAATCCCCAATGCGTGACGGGTCCGCCGTCCGAGACGAACGCCATCAGCAGGCCGCCGATTCCGGACACGAGGACGGACGTCACGTAGAGCCAGCCGAGCCTGCGGTGGAGCACCGGCCGCGTGGCGCGGATCCGCGCGCTGAACTGCAGGGCGCCAGCGGCGAGGGCGAGGGGCCCGAAGAAGAGATGCGCGGCGGTTGGCGCGAAGAGCGTGGCGAAGCGGTCCGCCAGGAACGGCGCGCCGATGCCGGGCGCGAACAGTGTCGCGAGCCCGTAGCCCGCGATGAGCACGGCGGGGATGACCAGTGTCAGGGGGGCGCCGCGGCCGGCGCGGTTCGACGGCGACATGAGCCAATTCTCTCCCGGGCGGGCGTGCCGGGACCAGCGTCAGGCCGCTGTTTTCCGGAAAGACAGCAGCACGAACGTATAGGCCAGGTCGTACCGTGCCCAGCGCACCACGCGGTCGCCCACCGTCAGGTCGAGTGGTGCGACGAGCGAGAAGCCGTGCCGCTGCGCCGCGGCCAGCGCCCACGTGACGTCGCCCGGTGTGAAGACGCTGATCGGCACACCGTGGGCCCGCTGGCCGCGCGTGTCAACCGGCGTCTCCCAGAAGTCCGTGGACACGATCAGCAGGCCACCGGGCCTCAGCACCCGGGACATCTCACGGAAGCAGGCCTCGAGGTCCACGCCGTGTTCGAGGACGCTCAGGCACGTCACCGCGTCAACGCTCGCGTCGGCGAAGCGCGTGCGGGTCAGGTCCATCCGTTCGTAGCTGATCGCGCCGCGATGCTGTGTCTCCCCGAAGTCGAGATTGCCGGCGACCAGCCGCGTGTAGCCGTAGAGGCCGAGCCACGGCAGGATCGTCGAGTAGAACTCGCCTCCGGCGTCGAACACGCGGGCGCGGGGTGTGGTGTGCCGGAGAATCTGATCGAGCGCCGCGAGGGCATCCCAGTTCTTCGCGGGTTCGCCGTGGGGCGGCAGGCCCAGGCGTGCGACCTCTGCGACGGCCGCGTGCACCTCGTCCCGGGAACGCAGCACGCCACAGGGGGCCGTCGGTTCCGGCCGGCCGTGCGGCCCTGAGACGCCGAACATCCCGCGAAGCGCCCGGCGGCTGCCCCACGCTGTCCGGCGCAGCAGACGGCCGATCGACGAGCGGACGGCCTGGATGACCGGTGGCATGCGCGGGCCTATTCTCCTAGACTCAGACCTTCAGACCGACATCGCACCGTGATGACCTTCCAGCGCCTGCCTCGCATCCCGCGCATCGTGGCCATCGTGGCGGTGGTGACCCTTGTCGCCTCCGCCGCGCCGCGGTCGGAATCGACGGACGTACCGGACCCGGCCATCGTGGCGCGCATTCAGGACGAAGGCCTCGTGCGGTCGCAGGTAATGGACACCGTCGCCTGGCTGACGGACGTGCATGGCGCCCGGCTCACCAACTCGCCGCAGTTCCGGGCCGCGCAGGCCTGGGCGCAGCAGCGGCTCTCGGACTGGCAGCTCGCGAACGTGCACACCGAGGCCTTCCCGTTCGGCCGCGGCTGGTCCAACGAGCGGCTCGTGGTGCGGGCAGTCTCGCCCACGCCCTGGACGATCACCGCCGTCCCGAAGGCGTGGACGCCGGGCGTGGCGCCGATCACGGCCGAGCTGGTCCGCGTCAGTCTCGACACGGACCAGGATTTCAAGGACTGGACGGGAAAGCTGAAGGGCCGGATCGTGCTGCTCGAGCCGGCGCGCCCCGTGGCCGCGTTCTTCGAGCCACCGGGGACGCGCCGCACGGCGAAGGAACTGGAGGAGCTCGAGGCCCAGGCGCCGCTCACGCCCTCCGCCCCCCGCGCCTACAACACGACGGCCGCGAGCGACTTTGCCCGCAAGCGCACCGAGTTCCTGCTGCGCGAGGGTATTGCCGCTGTGTTCGAGAACGGGAACGGCCGCGGCGATCACGGCGCGGTGCTGGTGATGGGACCGTCGGCCGCGCGCGACATGAACGCCCCGGCCACGGTGCCGCAGCTTGTCCTTGCCTCGGAGCACTACGGCCGGCTGGTCCGGATGGTGGATCGGCGCGTGCCGGTCACCGTGCATCTGGACGTCGACAACCGCTTTCACACCGACTCGCTCGACGCCTCGAACCTGATCGCCGAGATCCCCGGCTCGGACCGCCGGAACGAGGTGGTGATGCTCGGCGCGCACTTCGACTCGTGGCACGGCGGCACGGGTGCCACGGACAACGCCGCGGGCGTGGCCGTGATGATGGAGGCCCTCCGCATCCTCCGCGCCCTGAACCTGCCGCTGCGGCGCACGGTGCGGCTCGCGCTCTGGGGAGGCGAGGAGCAGGGCCTGCTGGGCTCCACGGCCTACGTGCGCGAGCACTTCGCCGACCGGACCACGATGGCGATCAGGCCGGATCACGACCGACTCTCGGTCTACTTCAACCACGACAACGGCGCCGGCGCGATCCGCGGCGTGTTCCTGCAGGGCAACGACGGCGTGCGGCCGATCTTCCGGCAGTGGATGGGTCCGTTCAAGGAGTGGGGCGTGGGCACGACGACTATCCGTCCCACAGGCGACACGGACCACGCGCCGTTTGACGCCGTCGGCCTGCCGGGCTTCCAGTTCATCCAGGACCGGCTGGAGTACTTCACCATCTCGCACCACTCGAGCATGGACCTCTACGAGCGGGTCCAGCCGGATGACGTGAAGCGCAACGCGGTGATCGTGGCCACCTTTGCCTACATGGCCGCGACGCGCGACGACCTCCTGCCGCGGAAGCCGCTGCCGGCGCCCCGGGCGGCCCGATGACCCTCGTGCTCACGGCTGTCCTGGCGGCGCTGGCCGCGGCGGTCGTGACGGCGCTCGTGCTGCGCTCGATTCTGCAGAGCAGTGCGGCCCAGAGTGCCGCGCAGGGCGCCGCCCATTTCGAGCGCACGGACCAGCAGGTGCGCGACACGTTTCAGGCGCTGGCCGCCGAGGCGCTCAACGCCAATCGCGCCGCGTTCCTGGATCTGGCGAAGACGACCTTCGCCGGTCTTCAGAAGGAGGCGTCGACCGACCTGGCCTCGCGCCAGCGCGCGATCGACGAGCTGGTGAAGCCGGTGGCGGCGACGCTGAAGGAAGTGGACCAGCGGCTCGCCCAGGCTGAGCGCGAGCGCGAAGGCGCCTACGCGCGGCTCAAGGCCGAAGTGACCTCGCTGGGTGATGCCACGCGGACCCTCTCCCGCGCGCTCGGAACGCCCGCCGTCCGCGGCCGCTGGGGTGAAATGCAGCTCAAGCGGGTTGTCGAGATCGCCGGCATGCTCGAGCACTGCGACTTCGAGGAGCAGGCGGGGCTGACCTCCGAGCGCGGCAGGCAGCGGCCGGACCTCATCGTCCACCTGCCGGCGGGCAAACGGATCGTCGTGGACGCCAAGGCGCCGCTCGGGGCGTTTCTCGAAGCCCAGGAGTCGCTGGACGACGCCACCCGGCTGATCCGGCTCACCGCCCACGCCCGACAGGTGCGCGACCACATCGACGGCCTGGCCGGGAAGGCCTACTGGGAGGCGCTCGACGACTCGGTCGAGATGGTGGTGCTGTTCCTTCCTGGCGAGACGCTCTTCGCCGCGGCGCTCCAGCACGACCTCACGCTCATCGAATACGGCCTGCAGCAGCGGGTGCTGCTGGCGAGCCCCATCACCCTCATCGCGCTCCTGACCACCGTGGCGCACTCGTGGCGCCAGGAAGCGCTGGCGGCGAACTACCGGGAGGTGGCACGGCTGGGCAAGGAGTTCTACGACCGGCTGGCCACCTTTACCGGGCACTTCGACGACGTCCGCAAGCGGCTCGACGGCGCCGTGCAGGCCTACAACGCGGCGGCCGGGTCGCTGGAATCACGCGTCCTGCCGACCGCCCGGAAGCTCCGTGAGCTGGAAGTGACGACCGGCGGGGAGATTGCCCCGGTGGAGTCCATCGACACGGTTCCGAGGGTGCTGAAGCAGGCCAATCTGCTGGGACTTCCCGAGGAGGCGCTGGTTGCGGCCGAAGAAGACACCGCACCCGTGAAATAATAGATTTTCCTTACATTCCTGTGCCTGAAGCCCCGTCTGCGCCTCCCGTCGATACGCCTGCCTCTGTGGACTTCATCCGCGAGGCCATCACCGGGGATCTGCGCGCGGCCGGCCCTGGCGCGAGCGTCGTCACCCGTTTCCCACCGGAACCGAACGGCTATCTCCACATCGGCCACGCCAAGGCCATCTGTCTGGACTTCGGCGTCGCGACGGAGTTCGGCGGCGTCTGCCACCTCCGGCTGGACGACACGAACCCGGTCAAGGAGACCCAGGAGTACGTCGACCAGATCATGCGGGACATCCGCTGGCTGGGTTTCGACTGGGGTGAAAAACTCTTCCACGCGTCGGACTACTTCGAGCAGCTCTACGCCTGGGCGCAGCAGCTCATTCGCGACGGCAAGGCGTATGTCGACGACCTGACGCCGGACGAGATGCGCGAGTACCGCGGCACGCTCACCGAGCCCGGCCGCGAAAGTCCGTATCGCCATCGGCCCGTGGACGAGAGCCTGGATCTGTTCGCCCGCATGCGCGCCGGCGAGTTCCCGGACGGCTCACGCACGCTCCGCGCGAAGATCGACATGGCGTCGGGCAACATCAACATGCGCGACCCGGTGATGTATCGCATCCGCAAGGCGACGCATCAACGGACAGGCGACGCCTGGTGCATCTATCCGATGTACGACTGGGCGCACGGGCAGTCGGACTCGATCGAGGGCGTGACGCACTCGCTCTGCACGCTCGAATACGAGGATCACCGGCCGCTCTACGACTGGTACCTGGAGTCGCTCGGCATTTTCCGTCCGCGGCAGATCGAGTTCGCGCGGCTCAACCTGAACTACACGGTCATGAGCAAGCGGAAGCTGCTCACGCTGGTCGATGGCAGGCACGTGGCCGGCTGGGACGATCCCCGCATGCCGACGCTGGCGGGCCTGCGCCGCCGCGGTTACACGCCCGAGGCCATCCGGAACTTCTGCGCGACGGTCGGTGTGGCGAAGAAGGCGAACGTGATCGATGTGGCCGTGCTGGAGCACGCCGTTCGCGAGGACCTGAACCACCGTGCCGCGCGCGCGCTCGCCGTGCTGAAGCCGCTCAGGGTCGTGATCGAGAACTACCCAGAGGGTCAGGTGGAGCACCTGACGGCGGTGAACAACCCCGAGGATCCCGCCGCCGGTACGCGGGCGCTGCCGTTCTCGCGCGAGCTCTACATCGAGCAGGACGACTTCATGGAGGTGCCGCCGAAGAAGTTCTTCCGGCTCTCGCCGGGGAACGAGGTGCGGCTGCGCTACGCCTACATCCTGAAGTGCGAGTCCGTGGTGAAGGATGCGGCCGGCGCGATCGTCGAGCTCCGCTGCACCGTCGATCTGGAGTCGCTCACCGGCGAGACGGCCACGCGTCGTGTGAAAGGCACCGTGCACTGGGTCTCGGCCGCGCACGCCCGCGACGCCGAAGTGCGCCTCTACGACCGGCTGTTCGCGTCGGAAGCGCCTGAAGCCCACGAAGACTGGGTGGCGGATCTGAATCCGGCCTCGCTCGAGGTGCTGCGTGGCTGCAAGGTGGAAGCCGCCCTGGCGAACGCCAGCCCAGGGGCCGGCTATCAGTTCGAGCGGCAAGGCTACTTCTGCGCCGACCTCGACTCCACGCCCGAGGCGCCCGTGTTCAACCGCACGGTCACGCTCAAGGACGCCTGGGCGCGCATGCAGGCGCGCGGCTGATACTCGTGCACGAGGCCGCGCGGCGCCTCCTTGAATCCGGCCGCGTCGACGGCCGCACCGGCACCCACCCGCTCCACTCCGCCATAGACGCCGCCGAGGCGGCATGCCTGTCCGAGCTCGTCGAGGCGGACCCGACCGTCACCCGCACGCTCGAGGTGGGCTGCGGCTACGGCGTGTCGGCGCTGACGATCGCGGGGGCGACGGCCGGGCGGCCCGGCGCCGACCACACGGTCATCGACCCGCACCAGCGCACCGAGTGGGACGGGGCAGGTCTGCTCCAGCTCGAACGGGCCGGCCTTACGCACGTCACACCCATCGAGCGGCCGTCCGAACAGGCGCTGCCGGAGCTGGCTGCCACACAGGCCGGCCGGTTCCACCTGGTCTTCATCGACGGCTGGCACACGTTCGACCACGTGATGGTCGACGCGTTTTACGCGACGCGGCTGCTCGCGGTCGGCGGGTACCTGGCACTCGATGACGTCACGTTCCCGTCCGTGCGGCGAGCGGTGGACCATCTGCTCGCGTTTCCCTGCTACGCACAGCACGCGGTCGTGGCGTTGCCCGTGCGCCGGACGTTGAAGCGCCGGCTCGCGCGGTTCGTGCTGAGCGTGCTGCCGCGGCGGTGGGGCGCGGCGGCGCTGGCGCCGGAGCTGCGGCGTCGCATCGCGGGCCGGGAGGAGTCGCTGGTGGTGCTGAGAAAGATCAGCGCCGACGAGCGCAACTGGGACTGGGACCCGGACGCCCGCTGAGCGGCCGGGCGGCCCTGGGCGCTACCGCGTGGCCGCGAAGGCCAGCGTGCGGGCAATCGCCGCCGCGAAGACGTCGGGCGGTGGCAGCAGGCTGACGACGAGCCACGCCTCGTGGGCAAAGTCGAAGAAGTAGCCGGGGTGCACCAGCACGTGCTCCTGGTGCAGCAGGTCGAGGACAAGCTGCTCCTCCGTCCGTGTCGCCGGCACGCGCAGCACGGCTGACCAGCCGCCTTCCACGGGCAGCACGTCGCAGGAGGGGTGCGCGGCCACGGTCGCCCGCAGGGCTGCGAGGTTCGTCCGGATGCGGTTCTGGATCTGCGCGCGGACGGCCGCGCCGTCGTGGAGCAGGGCGGGCGCCGCCACCTGGACCGGCGTGGACACGGACAGGTAGCTGTCGGCGATGAGCTCCAGGCCGCCACGTGCCGGGTCGATCGCGGTCGCGTCTCCCCCGAACACCATCCAGCCGAGCTTGAGCTGTGGCAGACCCACGGACTTGGAGAGCCCGCCGAGCGTGACCACCAGCGCGCCTGGGTGCCCGTCCGCGCGAAGAGCCACGTCGGTCGCGGCGCCTGGCGCCCCGGGCGCCCCGGTCGGACCAGCGTCCAGCAGGTAGTCCGCGAACACCTCATCGACCACGAGCGGGACACCCGCGCGGGCCGTGAGCGCGATGAGCGCGTCGGCCTCGGCAGCCGAGAGGCACGAGCCGGTCGGATTGTTCGGTGACACGGCGACGACCATCCGCGCGCCCGCGTCGAGACCGCGTTCGACCTCCGCGAGGTCCACGTCCCACCGGCCGTGGAAGCTGAGCGCGTACGGCGCCATCCGCACGTGCTCGAGCGCCGCGAGGTGCTCGAAGAGGGGATAGCTGGGCCGCGGCACGAGCACGACGTCACCCGGATCGCAGAACAACTTGAAGAGCCACGAGTAGGATTCGCTCGAGCTGGCCGAGAGCGCCACCCGGTCCGGATGCACGCGGGCGCCCCGCCGCATGGCGTCCGCGGCGACGGCTTCGCGGGCTGTGCGGAGTCCGAGCGCCTCGGGGGCGTAGCCGGCGGCTTCGGGTGCGGCGAGCGACTGCAGCAGCGCCGGTGGGTAGACCAGGCCGACCGCGGTCGGGTTGGAGGCTGTCAGGTCGACCACATCCGCGCCGTCAGCCGCGAGCGCGTCGAGTGCCTGCGTGATCGCGTTGGTCTGCCCGTGCGGCGGGAGCCGACTCGACAGGCGCGGCGGCATGGGGCTAGACGAGACCGTCCGCGGCGGTGGTCGTTGCGGTCGCGTCGGAGTACTCCAGCATCTGCGCGGCGAGATCCAGCGGATAGCTGACGGTCACGTCGATGATCGTGCCGGCGGCATCCCGCACGGTCTCGAGTCGTGGCATCACGAAGCCGGTGTAGACGGGAATGTTGAACGGCGCCACGCGCCGGCGGACTTCATCCCGCAGGGCCACATTCACCTGTGTGCCGTAGGTCTCGAGCAGCGCCTGGGCGGCCGCGTAGTCGCCGGTGCTCTTGATGCGCTGCACCTCGGCGAGCAGTCGCGCACAGCCGGCACGGAACGCGTCCACATCCACCACGACGAAGTAGGTGCAGCCCTCCCGCACGCGCGTCTCAATCGCGGCGGTGTGCGCCTGCAGCCAGTGGACGATGAGCTGGCGATTGCGGAAGTGGTCCTCCTCGATCACCGAGGCGTCGCCGACGCGGCGAAGCTGCACGATGGCGTTTCGCGCGCAGGCCTCATAGGCCGCGCGCACGAGGTCGGCGTGGTCCGCCGCGGCCACCGCACCAATCTCGACGATCACCGGATCGGCGATGAAGTAGAGCGCCACGAGGTCCGCGCGCGCCTCTTCCAGCGCCGAGTGGTGCTCGCGCAGCAGCGTCTGCGGCGGCGCGTCGAGGCCCTCCGCCATCCGGCCCGAGCCGTGGCCGACGACTTCGTGCAGGTCCGTCGTGATATCGCTGGCCGTGGCGCTCCACGCGCGGGCACGGGCGAGCTCGGCGTCGTCCCAGCAGAACGCGGTCTTCAGCGCGTCGTGCTGGGCACGCTCGTAGGCGGCGGTGATGTTCGAGAGCGCCACGGACTTGCTGCCGTAGCGCTCGCGCACCGACTGTTCGTTCGGCAGGTTGATGCCAACGGGCGTGATGGGCCCGGACTCCCCGGTCTCGATCACGACCTCGATCGCCCGCGCGGTGACGCCGGTGACGCCTGGCTTTCTGTACGCCGGATCCCACGGCATGCGGTCCTCGAACCACTGCGCCAGCGAGGCGACGCGCTCGATGCGGGCCGTCTTGGCGGCATCCACGTAGTAGACGAGTGCCTCCCAGGCCCCCTTGAGGCCGCGCGGGTCCATGTAGACCTCGATGAAGCCGTTGATCGTGTCGACGACGGCGGTCTGGTCCTGCACCCACGCCACGTCGTAGCGCTCGCGGTCGGCGTCCTCGCCGGTCGTGTAGAAGCGGACGAGTGCGTCGAGCGCGGCCGCGGTGGCGGGCGGCGCGACCATCCGCGCCGCGGCGAGATGCTCGACGACGCGGGTCAGCGTGGCGCTGTAGCGCCCACCGATGCGATAGACCTCCTCCGCCGGTCCGCTCGCCGTCATCACGACGCGGGAGTTGAGCGGATGCCGCTCCTCGAAGCCGTTCAGGTCGGCCAGGCGCACGCCCGCGTAGAAGTTGTTCGCGCTGGCGTCGAGCAGGTCCGACCCGGGCGGCGGCGCCTTGCTCGTGACCGCGGGTTCCCAGGTGGCGTCGAAGAAGCACGGGGCCAGCCGGTGCACGAGCGCGGCCGGGGATTCGCCGGCCCTCACGGGCAGCGCGGCCCCGTGAGCCACGGCGGTCTCGACGGCCTGCACCAGCGCTTCGGGCGTGAGCCGGAGCGTGAACTTCTTCGCCGTCAGGTTGTGGTACGGCCCGGAGTTCAGCCAGAACAGCGTGGTGTAGCGCCGCACCTCGGCGAGCGTGTCCGGCGTTACACCTTCAGGATGCCGCAGGATCGCCTCCAGCACCGCGCGCATGGCGAGGCCGTGGCGGTATCGCTGGTCGTAGTAGATGTCGCGTCCGGCGATCGCGGCCTGCGAGAGATGCCACGCGAGCACCTTCTGTTCGCGCGAGAGCTGCGCGAAGCCGTCCGCATACGCCTGGACGACGGCTGCGTCGTCGACCTGCTCCAGCAGGTATCGCCGCGTGGTCATCAGGCGCGAACCTGCCTCATAGCGCGACCGTGTCGCCGTGCGAGGGCGTCTGCACCGCCCAGCCCAGCTCGGCGTGGATCTGCGCCTTGAGCGCATCCATCGGTCCGGGTTCGCCGTGGACGAGGAAGATCTGCTTCGGCGGCGCGGGCAGGCCGCGCAGCCAGCGCAGGACCTCGCTGCGGTCCGCGTGGGCCGACATCGAGTCGATCTTCGCGATGCGGGCGCGGACGGGGATCACCTGCCCGTGGATCTTCACCGAGGGCGAGCCCTCCACCAGGTCCCGGCCCCGCGTGCCGCCGGCCTGATAGCCGACGAAGAGCACCGTATCGCGCGTGTCCGGCAGCGAGGCCTTGAGGTGGTGCAGCACGCGTCCGCCGCTCGCCATCCCGCTCGACGAGATGATGATCGAGACGCCCTGGTCGGCCGTGAGCGCCTTGGACTGCTCCGGCGTGGCGACGACGCGGAAGTGCGTGGTGGCGAACGCGCTGACGTCCCGCGAGGCCGGCCGCATGTCCTCGTCCAGCTCGTGCGCCCGTGCGTGGTAGAACTCCAGCGCCTCGGCGGCCATCGGGCTGTCCACGTAGACCGGCACCACCGGAATCTGGTTCTCGTCCTCGAGTCGGCGGATCCAGTAGAGGAGCTCTTCGACGCGGCCGATCGCGAACGCGGGGATGACCACGCGTCCACCACGGGCGGCGGTTTCCCGGATGATCGTCGCGAGGCGGGCGCCGTTGTCGTCGGGCTCGTGATCCCGGTCGCCGTAGGTGGATTCCACCAGCACGATGTCGGCCTCGGGCGGCGTCACCGGGTCCGGCAGCACAGGGCGGCCGTAGCGGCCGAGGTCGCCGCCGAAGAGGAGGCGCGGCCCGCCGGCCAGCGTCATCAGGATGAAGCTCGACCCGAGCAGATGCCCGGCCTGGTGAAACTGGATCGTGACGCCCTTGACGATCTCGAGCGGGCGGCCGTAGCCGTGGTGACTGATCTGGCCGAGCGCGCGCCAGGCGTCCGCCTCGGAGTAGAGCGGCAGCGCCGGGTGGTGCTTCGAGTAGCCGTGCCGATTGGCCTGTCGCGCGTCCTCTTCCTGGATCCGCGCCGAATCCGGCAGCACCAGCTTGGCGAGGTCGCCCGTGCCGGGCGTGCAGAACACGCGGCCGCGGAAGCCCTGCGCCACGAGGCGCGGCAGAAACCCGATGTGGTCGAGATGGGCGTGCGTCAGGACGATGGCGTCGAGGGACTTCGGCGGCACGCTGAAGGGGTCCCAGTTGCGCAGCCGGAGGTCCTTCGAGCCCTGGAACATGCCGGCGTCCACCAGCACCCGGGCACCGTCGTGCTCCACCAGGTACTTCGAGCCGGTCACCGTGCGCGCCGCGCCGAGAAACGTGAGTGTCGTCACAGGAGCGATTCTCGCACCGGTTCCCGTCACCGTCCTATCGGGCTTTGCTACAGTTCGGGCGTGACCACCCGCCGCATGTGCCGGCTGGCGACCGTGGCCCTCCTCCTCGCCTTCGGAGGGACGGCCGCCGCGCAGCAGAACCGGCTGACGATCGATGCGATCTTCGACCCGGCCAGCCGCGTCCGGTTTGCCGGGGCACCGCCGGCCGGGCAGCAGTGGGTCGACGACGCGCGCTACCTCGAAGTCCGGAACACGACCGGCCAGCGTGAGTGGGTCCTGGTGGACGCGGAAACGGGCACTACGAGCCCGCTCGTCGACCGTCCGCGGCTGGAGGCGGCGCTCACGACTCTTCCCGTGGACCGTCCGGCGGATCGTCCGGTCGGTACCAACGTGGCGCTCGTCTTCAACCGCACGCGGACGGCTGCGGTCTTCACCGTGGCCGGGGACCTCTACTACTACCCGCTCTCGGCGGCCGCGGCGGTGCGGCTGACGAGGTCACCGGCGGCCGCGGAGGAGGAAGTCGACTTCAGTCCCGACGGTCGCCATGTCTCCTTCGTGCGCGCCCGCAATCTCTATGTCGTCGACGTCGCGAAAGCGCGTGAGCGGCAGTTGACCCGCGACGGCGGCGTCAACGTCTTCAACGGCCAGCTCGACTGGGTCTACCAGGAGGAGATCTTCGGACGCGGGAACTTCCGCGGCTACTGGTGGAGCCCTGACTCCACGCGGCTCGCGTTCCTGCGCCTCGACGAACGTGCCGTTCCGGAATGGGCCGACCTCGACGACCTGCCGCACCAGCCCACGCTCGTGCGCACGCGCTACCCGAGGGCCGGAGAGCCGAATCCGACAGTGCGCGTCGGCCTGGCGGAGGTCTCGGGCAAGGTCACATGGGCGGACCTGTCCGCCTACGTTCCGGAGGACCTGCTGCTGGTCGAAGCGGGCTGGGCGCCCGACAGCCGGCGGCTCACCGTGCAGTTCCAGGACCGCGAGCAGCGCTGGCTGGACCTGGCGACCATTCCCGCCGGTGGCGGCAAGCCGACGGTCCTCTTCCGCGACGAGTACGGCAAGTGGGTCGAGCACCACGGCGACCCGACCTGGCTGAAGGACGGGTCGTTCCTGTGGCTGTCGGACCGCTCCGGCTTCACGCACATCGAACACCGCCGCGCCGACGGCACGCTCATCCGCGCCGTGACCAGCGGGCGCTGGGATGTGCGCGCGCTGCACGGCATCGACGAAGCCGGCGGCTGGATCTACTACGCGGGCGCCGAGCATCAGCCCACCGGACGGGATGTGTACCGCGTGCGGCTCGACGGCACCGCGCGGACGCGCCTTTCCACGACCGCCGGCACGCACCGCGCCACGTTCAGCCCGGGCTTTGCCCGCTATCTCGACCGCTGGAGCGCGGTCACCACGCCGACGCAGCTTCGGCTGCACGCCGCGGATGGCACCGAGCGGCGCGTGATCGACGCGAACCCGGCGCCGACGCTCGCCGAGTACGGCGTGCGGACGCCGCAGTTCCTCCAGGTGCCGACGCGCGACGGGTTCCAGATGGAGGCGATGCTCCTCACGCCCCCCGACTTCGACCCCACGCGGAAGTACGCCGTCTACCAGGAGACGTACGGAGGGCCGGGGTCCCCGCAGGTGGTCAACCAGTGGACGGGGCCGGAGCAGCTCTTCTATCAACTGCTGGCGCAGAACGGGATCGTCGTCTGGCTGTGCGACAACCGGAGTGCGAGCGGGAAGGGGCTGGAGTCGCAGTGGCCCGTCCATGGCCGTCTCGGCGAGCTGGAGCTCGCGGATGTGGAAGACGGTGTCACCTGG